>JBJMHG010000187.1:0-16638 GCA_045807485.1 Actinomycetes bacterium | reverse complement strand
CGGGTGTGCCCGCATCGGACCATGCTTCGCGCGCCGCGATGAGGGCCAGCTGCTGAGTCCGGTCGAGCTTGCGCGCCTCGACGCGGTCGATCACGTCCTCGGGCTCTACTGCGACGCGAGCGGCAAACGTGACCGGCAGCTCCGACGCCCACTCCTCGGTGAGAGAGCGGACGCCGGAGCGGCCAGCGAGTAGCGCGTCCCAGGTCGACGCAGCGTCGCCACCAACCGGCGTCGTGGCGCCGAGCCCTGTGACGACGACGGTCTGCGCGTCAGACCTGGGAGTAGTGGTCATGCGTTCAGGCACCGGCCTGTGCGATGTAGTTCACCGCGTCGCCGACAGTACGAAGGTCTTTGACGTCGTCGTCCGGAATCTTGACGCCGAACTTTTCCTCCGCGGCGACGACCACTTCGACCATTGACAGCGAGTCGATGTCGAGGTCGTCGGTGAACGCCTTGTCGAGCTGAACGTTGTCGGCAGGCACGCCCGCGACCTCGTTCACAATCTCAGCGAGGCCGGTGAGGATCTCCTGCTGGTCCGCCATGGGAACTCCTTGTTCTTTCGGGACTGTTCGGTTGGTGTGTTCCCGCGGAGGCGGGAGGACTAGACGACTATGGCACGACCACGACCTGGGCTGAGTAGACGAGCCCGGCGCCGAAGCCAATCATCAGCGCCACGTCGCCACTCTTGATTTGGCCCTCTTCGAGCATGCGACCCATCGCGAGCGGGATCGACGCGGCCGAGGTGTTGCCGGTCTCGGCGATGTCTCGAGCCACGACGACTGACTCAGGTAGCGCCAGCTGCTTGATCATGGCGTCGGTGATGCGCATGTTGGCCTGATGAGGGATGAAGACGTCGAGGTCAGACGCCGTGATGCCTGCGACGTCCAGGGCACGCTGGGCCACCTTGGACATCTCGTAGACCGCCCACCGGAACACCTGAGGACCCTGCATACGGAGCGAGGGGAAGGCGTGCGTGGGTTCTTCGCGCAACGTGGTCCAGGGCACGTCCTGCGTGATCGCCTCGGTCTGCGCGCCGTCGGACCCCCAGACAACTGGGCCGATCGCCGGCACGTCGGACGGGCCGAGCACCACTGCGCCGGCGCCATCGCCGAAGATGAACGCGATGCTGCGGTCAGTGGGGTCGGTGAGGTCAGACAGCTTCTCGACGCCGACGAGCAGCACGTTGGTGGCGCTACCCCCGCGGATCAGGTCTTGCGCGATGGCAAGGCCGTAGCTGAACCCGGCGCACGCAGCGCTGATGTCGAAAGCGGCCGGCTTTCCGGTTCCGAGACGAAATGCGAGTTCTGCGGCAGCGGACGGCGTCTGCGACAGGTGCGTGACGGTGCCGACGATGACGGTGTCGATCTCGTCGGCGCGGACGCCGGCGCCGGCAAGTGCCTTCTCGGACGCCGCCGCTGCCATGTCGACAACCGACTCGTCGGCGTCCGCGAAGTGGCGGGTGATGATGCCGGAACGCTCGCGGATCCACTCATCAGAAGAATCGATCAGTTCGCAGATCTCGTCGTTGGTGACGACGCGCGACGGCCGATAGGCGCCGACACCACGAATCCGCGCGTACTGCGCGCCGGTACGCGGGGACAGTGCTGTCATGCGGTGCTCCCATGTGGGTGCAGCCGGAGGAGGGGCTGTCCTGGCGACACCGGGTCGCCGTCTTCGACGAGCCACTCGACCACGACGCCACCATGCGGAGCGATGATCTGCTGCTCGTCACGGTTGGTCTTCACGTGACCGACGTTGGCGCCCGGTTCGAGCTCGTGGCCGACAACCGCGTCGATGCGGTGAAAGATCCCCTTGGACGGGGCGACCAGCATGCGCCACGTCGGTGTCGAGTCGAGATGACTGGCCACGCCGTGGCGTGCAACCAGCTCGCGAGCGGCCTCGAGGTCGTCGGGCGTCTTCAGCGCAACCACTTCGACGTCTGGCATCGCTCGTTTGGCCAAACCAGCGAGTGTCCCCGCCGGTGGAACCTCGATGAGCGCAGTGACGCCGAGGTCGACCATGGTCTGCATGCAGAGATCCCACCGCACGGGGTTGCTCACCTGTTGGACGAGGCGGATGAGGTAGTCGCGTCCACTCTGAATAACCATGCCGTCGGCGTTGGACAGCAACTGCGTGCGGGCGTCGTGCGTGTAGATGGCTTTGGCAAAACCCGCGAGAGTGGCGACTGCTGGCGCCATGTGCTTGGTATGGAACGCGCCCGCCACCGGCAGTGGACGCAACCGCGCGCCTTCGGGTGGGTCGTCCTGGAAGCGCGCAAGGTCGTCCATCGTTCCGGCTGCGACGATCTGACCGGCGCCGTTGATGTTGGCGGGTGTGAGGTTGTGCTTTTCGATCGCTGAGATGACGGCGTCCTGCTCGCCACCGAGCACGGCGGTCATGCCGGTCTCTGTGACGGCGGCAGCGGCGGCCATGGCCTTACCGCGTTCACGGACGAACACCATTGCCTGCTCTGCTGACATCACGCCAGCTGCTGCAGCAGCCGTGATCTCGCCGACTGAGTGGCCCGCTCCAGCGGCAACCTTGCCGAAGGCGTCCGCGGGGTGTGGGAAGAGGCTGAGCAAAGACACGAGCCCGGACGCCACTAGCAGCGGTTGAGCCACCGCTGTGTCGCGAATCGTGTCGGCGTCCGCCTCAGTGCCGTAGCGCACCAGGTCGAGATCGGTGACCGCCGAGAGCCAGCGCAGCCGGTCCTCGAAGCCGGGGAGCTCGAGCCAGGGTGTGAGGAAGCCGGGAGCCTGGGCCCCTTGGCCCGGGGCGACGATGACGAGCACGAGACCACCTTGGCGCACATGGGGGCAATTCCCGGTACCGGCGTGAACGAACGGATGCCGGGCTAGTTGTAGGAACCCTACAACGATGTGCGTGAACGCTCATCCAGTCGCCCCACCGTGAGTGCGACCCGCAGGGTGAAGGCGTCCCGTGGCTCGGTCGGGACGAGTCCGCTCACCTCGGAGATCCGGCGTAGGCGGTACCGGACGGTGTTGGCGTGCACGAACAGGGCCCTGGCTGCCGCCTCGAGCGAAGGAGACTGTTCGAGGACGGCTGCGGCGGTCTCGAGCAGGCCACCTCCTGCCTCGACCAGCGGGCGGTAGACCTGGTCGACCAGCGCAGTCTTGGCGTCCGGGTCTCCATCGAGCGCACGCTCGGGAAGCAGAGCGTCGGCCGAGACCGGACGCGGCGCCTGCGGCCAGCCGGCGGAGGCACGGAGTCCGGCCCGGGCGGCTGCGACTGAGCCGGCTGCTTGCACCAGGTCGTCAACCACCGGGCCCACGACCACCGATCCTGCGCCGAACTGGGTGACCAGGGGTGCGGAGACCGCGACCGGGTCGTGCGGAGCGGTGAGCGTGCCACCGAGGATGCAGACCAACTCGTGGCCATGCACTCCGGAGACCACGTCAAACCCTGCGTGCCGGGCGGCGCGCCGCAAGGCGTCGACCACCGTGGCGGCAGTGGCGTCCGGGGTGTATCCGGCCACGGCGAAGACGTGCGGCGTCCGCGACCATCCCAGCGCAGCGGCACGTGAGAGGTCGTCGTCGCCGACCTCACCGCGCATGAGGGCGTCCGCCAGCAGTGCTTCGAGGCGGGCGTCCCAGGCTCCGCGCACCTCAGCCGCCTGCGCGTAGACCTCAGCTGCAGCGAAGGCGACCTCGCGCGCGAACACCAGAACCGCTTCGCGGAGCTGGGCCTCGTCGCCGGGGACGGCAAGCTCGGCGGAGTGCTCTTCGACCACCTCGATGGTTGCCCGCACGAGCTCGACGGTCTGCTGCAGGGTGACCGCCCTCGCTAGCTCGCGAGGGGCAGAGCCGAAGACCTCGCTGGTGATGGCACGTGAGGCGTCCGGCTTGCGACTCCAGTCGACGAAGGCACCGATTCCACGTTGTGCGACCAGCGTGATCCAGGAGCGGTCTTCGGCCGACATGGCGCGGAACCAGGGGAGCGTGGCTTCAACCCGGGCCATCGCCTCGCTGGCCAGATCGCCGGAGGCGCGTTCGATCCGACGCACAGTGGCGGCGCTGGCCCGCGGCGTTGTCACGCCTCGAAGGCTAAGGGGCATTGCCCCCGTTGTTGTGAACCCCCCACAATCCCGCCGAGTGCACAGCTGATTGACACCAGGACGCGTCGAGTGCGCAGCTGGGTGCGCCGTGAGCGCGTCGAGTGTGCGCGTCGCACAATGGCGGAATGACAGATGTCGATGTGCGACGCAGCAATGAGCGGTTCTCGACCGACTGGGGATGGCTCGACTCGCACCACTCGTTTTCGTTCGGTAGTCACTACGACGCGCAGAACACTCACTTCGGACTGCTCTTAGTCAGCAACGACGATCGCGTCGAGCCGGGAACGGGCTTCGAGACGCACCCGCACCGCGACATGGAGATCGTGACGTGGGTGCTGGAAGGGTCGCTCGTCCATCAAGACTCCACTGGTCACTCTGGCGTTATCTATCCCGGCCTGGCGCAACGCATGAGCGCTGGGACGGGCATCTTGCACTCCGAGAAGAACGACTCGTGGACGCTCACTGGCCAACCCGAGCATTCCGACGAGGTGCACTTCGTGCAGATGTGGGTGCTGCCGGACGCGCGAAACTTCACACCCGGTTACGAGCAGCTCGACATCGGAGAGGAACTGTCGCGGGGTGGCCTGGTCACTGTGGCGTCCGGAATGCCAAAACACGCTGACGACCGCGCTATCTCGATCCGGCAGCGGGACGCCGCGCTGTCGGCAGCACGCATGGACGCCGGTTCATCGCTGACTCTGCCCGACGCACCCTTCGTGCATCTCTACGTCGCACGCGGTGCCGTGACCCTGGAGGGTGCGGGTGCCTTGAACACCGGGGACGCCGTGCGCATCGCCGGAGGCGGTGGGCAACGTGTCACGGCGACCGACGCGTCCGAGATCTTGGTGTGGGAGATGACGCAGTCGGCGTCCGGCTGAGATAGGGGAGCGCATGAGAACGTGGTCAGCGTGATGGCTGTCCGTGGGGTGGTGCGCGAATGGCACGCGGCCGAGGGCTGGGGCGTCATCGATTCGGCTGAAACCCCCGGTGGATGTTGGGCGCATTTCTCGGTGCTCCGGATGCCGGGGTATCGCCAGGCAGAGCAAGGGCAGACTGTCCGTTTCGACTTCGAGGAAGGGTGGCAGGACGGGTATCAATACCGCGCGGTTCGCGTGGAGATCGACGGGGTTGAGCCGGTCGAGGCTGAAGTGAAGCGGGGCGGCACGAGCGCCTACCGAAGCCGTCTCGTGATCGAAGACCCATCGGAGTCGTGATGTTTCAAGGCATGGGTCCGATCACGAGTAAGAGCCTCAGCGCGTGGCAACGCACCGGTGACGATGCACCAAGCGCGCGAGCGTTGTATTTGACGTACGGCGTCCTGGCGCTTGTCATCGGCGGTGGGCTCTACCTCTGGCTCCACTAGGCCGTCAGCTGCCTTACTCAGTCGGTCCGGCGCACCGGCCAGTGCACACTCGACGAGAAGTGGTTCAGCCCAGCGTGGCGGCGTGGTCGGGGACATACGTGAAGTGGTCTTTGCTGGGGCGTTCGTAGCCGGTGGACTTGGGGCGCTTGGGCAACCGAATCGTCGAGGGTTCCGCGACATCTGCGTAGTCGAGCGTCGAAATCAGATGGGCGATCATGTTGATGCGAGCGCGGCGCTTGTCGTCTGCCTCGACGACGAACCAAGGCGACTCATGAATGTCGGTATGGACGAACATCTCGTCCTTGGCGCGTGAGTACTCTTCCCAGCGCCTTATCGACTCGACGTCCATGTGTGACAGCTTCCACCGTCGCAGTGGGTCGTCGAGCCGAGATCGAAAGCGGCGGTCTTGCTCTTCGTGACTGACGCTGAACCAGTACTTGCGTAGCGCGATGCCTTCCTCGACGAGCATGCGTTCGAAGATCGGCGCTTGATGCAGAAACCGGCGGTATTCGTCGTCGGTGCAGAAACCCATCACGCGTTCGACCCCTGCGCGGTTGTACCAACTGCGGTCGAACAGAACGATCTCGCCGGCCGCTGGCAGGTACTCGACATAGCGCTGGAAGTACCACTGCGTGCCTTGACGTTCGGTAGGCGACGGCAGTGCGGCAATGCGCGCGATGCGCGGGTTGAGGTACTGCGAGATCCGCTTGATCGCACCACCCTTGCCAGCGGCATCGCGTCCCTCGAAGAGGATGACAATGCGTTGACCCGTTGCCCTGGTCCACTCCTGCACCTTGGCGAGCTCGGTCTGCAACCGGTAGAGCTCGCGCTCATACAGCTTCTTGTCGAGCTTGGACGGTGCGTCCTCGCGATCCTCGTGGTCGGCCAGCTCGCGCTTGCTCATGCTCAGGCGTCACCCATACCGGCTCCGGGGTCAGCGGCGCGGGGGTCATCCAGCTTGTACCTGTCGAAGGCCTCCTTCACCTGCTCACGCTTCACTTCGCCACGACGGGCCAGCTCGGCCAGCGTGCGGACGGCGATCGCCTCCGCGTCGACGCGGAAGTGCCGCCGCAGGGCGCCACGTGTGTCGGACAGGCCGAAACCATCGGTGCCGAGCGTGGCGTAGTCACCGGGAACCCACGGACGGATCAGCTCTTGGACGGCCCGCTGGTAGTCAGACACCGCCACTACCGGTCCCGGCGCATCGTTCAGAGAGCGAGTCACGAACGCCTGCTGAGGCTCGGACGCCGGATCGAGCAGATTGGCGTCGTCGGTGCGAAGGCCATCTCGATGCAGCTCGACCCAGGACGTCACCGACCAGACGTCCGCGCTGACGCTCCAGTCTTCGGCGAGCAGCTGCTGTGCCCGAAGGGCGGCAGGCATGATCGACCCGCTGGCAAGCACCTGCGCGCGCAGGTCATGTGAGGCGTCGGAAGGGTGGTATCGGTAAAGCCCACGCAACAGGGCATCGACGTCGAGACCCTCTGGCTCAGCGGGTTGAGTGATGGGCTCGTTGTACATCGTCAAGTAGTAGTAGACGTTCTCGGAATCTTCTCCGTACATGCGGCGCAGTCCGTCCCGCACGATGTGACCGATCTCGAAGGCGAACGCAGGGTCGTACGCGACCACGGCAGGGTTGCTTGCGGCGATCAGATGGGAGTGGCCGTCCTCGTGTTGCAGACCTTCACCATTGAGCGTGGTGCGTCCGGCCGTCGCGCCGATAAGGAACCCGCGCGTCATCTGGTCGGCGGCTCCCCACAACGCGTCTGCCGTCCGCTGGAATCCGAACATGGAGTAGAAGACGTATACCGGGATCATGGGCTCGTCATGGGTCGAGTACGACGAGCCAGCAGCGATGAAAGACGCTACTGAACCGGCCTCGTTGATCCCTTGGTGCAGCAGCTGACCATCAGTCGCCTCTTTGTACGACAACATGAGTTCTCGGTCGACTGACACATACGTCTGGCCTTGAGGGTTGTAGATCTTCTGGACGGGGAACATTGCGTCCATACCAAAGGTGCGAGCTTCGTCGGGAATGATCGGCACGAAGCGAGGACCGATCTCTTTGTCCTTCATCAGGTCCTTCAGCAGCCTCACGAACGCCATCGTCGTAGCCACTTGCTGCTTGCCGGCTCCGCGGCGGGCTACCTCGTACGAGGGGTCGCCAGGAAGCACGAGCGGACGACTCTTTTGGCGTCGACGTGGGATGTAGCCGCCGAGTGCGTCGCGACGTTCGTGCAGATAGCGCGTGATGTCGCTGTCTGCCGGCGGCCGGTAGTAAGGCGGCAGCTTGGCGTCGAGTTCGGCGTCGTCGATCGGGATCTTCAGACGGTCACGGAATCCTTGCAGGTCTTCGAGGGTCAGCTTCTTCATCTGATGGGTGGAGTTGCGACCTTCGAAGTGCGAGCCGAGGGTCCATCCCTTGATGGTCTTCGCGAGAATGACTGTCGGCTGCCCCTTGTGCTCCATCGCCGACTCGTATGCCGCGTACAGCTTGCGATAGTCGTGGCCGCCACGCTGCAGTGCCCAGATCTGTTCGTCACTCCAGTCTTCGACCATCTTGCGGGTGCGCGGGTCGCGTCCGAAAAAGTGCTCGCGGACGAATGCGCCGTTTTCTGACTTGTAGGTCTGGAAGTCGCCATCGGGCGTGCTGTTCATCAAGTTGACCAGAGCGCCATCGGCGTCCTGTGCCAGTAGCGGATCCCAGCTGCGGCCCCACACCACCTTGATGACGTTCCAGCCGGCGCCACGGAAAAGCGCCTCAAGTTCTTGAATGATCTTTCCGTTACCCCGGACGGGCCCGTCGAGGCGCTGCAGGTTGCAGTTGACGACGAAGGTCAGGTTGTCGAGCTCTTCGCGGGCTGCCAATCCGATGGCGCCCACCGACTCGACTTCGTCCATCTCTCCGTCACCGAGGAACGCCCATACGTGTTGGTTACTGGTGTCCTTGATACCGCGGTTGTGCAGGTAGCGGTTGAACTGCGCCTGATAGATCGCGTTGATCGGACCGAGGCCCATCGACACAGTGGGGAACTGCCAGAAGTCGGGCATGAGGCGCGGGTGTGGGTAGGACGGAAGTCCACCAGCGGGGTGTGAGAGCTCTTGGCGGAACCCGTCGAGTCTGTCTTCGTCGAGACGACCCTCCAGAAAGGCGCGCGCGTACATGCCGGGGGATGCGTGTCCCTGGATGTAGATCTGGTCGCCACCGCCCTCATGTTCGGGACCGCGGAAGAAGTGGTTGAAGCCGACTTCGTACAGCGACGCACTGGACGCGTACGTGGAGATGTGCCCACCTACTCCGACGCCGGGACGCTGCGCGCGATGCACCATGATTGCGGCGTTCCATCGGATGTACGACCGAATGCGGCGCTCGACCCACTCGTCACCGGGGAACCACGGTTCTCTCTCCGGAGGGATGGTGTTGATGTAGTCGGTGGCTCGAAGTGACGGGACGCCGACGTTACGTTCGCGCGCACGCTGCAAGAGGCTGAGCATCAGGTAGCGGGCCCGATACGCCCCCTGGGAATCGATGACATCGTCAAGCGAGTCACGCCACTCGGCGGTCTCTTCTGGGTCGACATCGACCAGCTGAGTCGGTAGCCCTGAACTGATGAGCGGTTCGCGCTCGCGTCCGTTGGTCACGTAGTCCAGCCTACGCGCGGTCGAAGGGCCCTAGCGTGCCCAGGCAGCTTGCTGCAGGCTGAGTGGTGATCGCTCGATGAAGTCGACCCGCGAAGGTAAGGGAGAACACCATGGAGGCCAAAGTTGGCGAGACACTGGTACTGAAATCCCACCACGTCGGTGAGCCCGATCGGGCGGGAGAGATTCTCGAGGTGCGTGGACAGGGCGGGCGGCCACCCTTCCTGGTCCGCTTCGACGACGGTCACGAGGGTTTGGTCTTCCCGGGGTCGGACGCCGTGGTCCAGCAGCCCAAGAACGCCTAGCCCCGGAGCAGTGGCCGAATCGGACTGCTTAGATCGTCCGATGTGCTTGCGCTGGCCCTGGGCCTGTAATGGACTACCCGCGTGCACCCCGTCGTGGGGTGTTCCGAAAGCTAGGAAGGGGAAGTGGTGAGCGCGAACGACGCGCCGGGGGACGGGTCGAGCAGTCTGGCCGATCGAATGGGGTTCTCGGCTGGGCAGGTCGTCCTCGAGATAGGCGCCGATTCTGACGCTGACCAAGAGCTTCGCGAGTCCATCGAAACGACGACCGGCGCGGTGATGGTGGGCGAGGAGTTCGAGGATGTCGCCGATCTTGTGGTCCTTTGGTGGCGCTACGACGATGGTGACCTCGTCGATGCCCTCGTCGATGCACTGTCATCGATCACGTCCGGCGGTGTCGTGTGGCTGTTCACGCCGAAAGCCGGCCGCGATGGCCACGTAGAACCCAGCGAGATCGGAGAGGCCGCGCGCACCGCAGGCCTCTCGTCGACCAAGAGCATCAGCGCTGCCGCAGAGTGGGCTGGGACACGGCTCGTGGCGCCCAAGTTGGGCCGCTGACCTTCGGTACGACATGTTGAAGGCTCCCGCCTGAGCGGGAGCCTTCGTTGCTGACATCGTGACTATGCGAGCCAGGGGAAGCGTTGTACCAAGCTGGTGGACTCCCACCACTTGCCCAGACCCCAGGTCCGTTCAGCGGTGAAGAGCATCAACATGATGATGGCGATCGCGTAGATGATGTGCTCGTCCATGAAGGGGTTGTTGAAGGTCCCTTGACCGGTGTCAGGGTCGATCGTGTTCGCCCAAGGAGCTTCTGCCAGCCACATGAGCACGAGCAGAACCGCTGCGCCGATCGAACCGATGCGAACCATGAAGCCGAGCATCAGGCTGATGCCGATCCCGAGCAGAGCGAGCATGAACATCCAGTTGACCCAAGACCCTACGTAAAGCGTCGGCGGGCCGTTGGCGTTCGCGACGCCGGCTTGTTCGCCAAGGTTGTTGAAGAAGCCTGCGAATGGTCCATCCGGGTTGGTCCCGAAGGTAAGGAACCCAAAGGTGGGGCTGCCATCGCCGGCGGCGAACATCCAGCCTTGTCCCTTGGGAGTGGTGAACTGCCAGCCGAAGTTCTTATCGAGGAATGCCCACAGGAACACGAATCCAATGGAGATTCGGGCCGCCGCGGCCCAGTATTTCGTCGTCGCAGCTTGGGTGAACCCTTGGTACCACGAAGTCTGACTGGCTTGTGCGTTGGTGACTCTGAGGTCGCCTCTTGTTGTGGTGCTCATCTCCGCCTCCTCGGCCGTAAATGAATCACTTCACATTCCTGAGGGTCCTCCGGACATCACTGGCACACAAGGACCAAGGTCCCGGGTTACCGAAAGGTGGGTCGAAACTTCTCCGGCTGCGCCGGGTCACGGGTGCTGGTTGACTCACATTGGTTGCCCCTGAACGAAAGGAGTCGCATCGTGGCGATAGAGGTCGGGCAGACGGCCCCAGAGTTCACCCTTCGCGATCAGCACGGCCAGCCGATCTCGCTGGCGTCTTTCCGAGGGCGCCGCAACGTCGTGCTCATGTTCTACCCGTGGGCCTTCACCGGCGTATGTACCAGCGAGCTGTGCGAAATCCGCGACCGTATTGCGACCTTCGACAACGAGCAAACGGTGACACTGGCCGTCTCCTGTGACTCGCAGTTCTCGCTGCGTATCTTCGGCGAACGCGAGGGTTACACGTTTCAGCTACTCAGCGACTTCTGGCCGCACGGCGACGTCTCGCGTGCGTACGGCGTGTTCAACGACAAGGCTGGCGTGGCAATCAGGGGCACCTTCATCATCGACAAAGAGGGCGTCGTCCAATACGCCGTCGTCAACCAGATACCGGACGCGCGCGATCCTGGTGAGTACGAAAAGGTCCTGACAACCCTGCCCTGAGCGCGGCGATAGGCTCGCTCCTCGCTCGGGCGTATAGCTCAGTTGGTAGAGCTCCGGTCTTACAAACCGGCGGTCGGGGGTTCAAGTCCCTCTGCGCCCACCACGACGCTGGCGCTTCTGAGACCTGGACGCCTCAACCCTGGCCATGTGACCGGGGCGACGGACACGGCACTCCGTGATGCTGGAACCATCACCCCAATAGAAGGAGTTCCGATGACCAGTAGCGCTCCCCGAAATCCCGGCAGTGCCTCCATTACGAAGTTCCCTTCAATGCGCGCCGTCACCCAGGACCGTTACGGCACCTCAGAGATTCTTCGGCTTTCCGAGGTACCCAGACCCACCGTCGGGTCCGAACAGGTCCTGATCAAGGTTCAAGCCGCGGGGCTCGACCGTGGCACTGAACACCTGCTGACCGGTAAGCCGTACGCGATGCGGCTCGGCTCGGGTCTGCGGCATCCGAAGAACCCAGTGCCCGGCCGAGATGTGGCCGGTACCGTCGTGCAGCTTGGTGCGAAGGTCACCCGGTTCTCCATTGGAGATGAGGTGTACGGGGTCGCTCCCGGATCGTTCGCCGAGTACGCCGTGACGGGGCAGGACAAGCTGGCCCCCAAGCCAAGCAACCTGTCTTTCGCCGAGGCAGCAGTCGTCCCGATCTCGGCTGGCACCGCGTTGCAGGCGCTCACGGACGCCGGAAGGCTCGAAAAGGGTCAGTCGGTGTTGGTGACAGGTGCGTCCGGCGGGGTCGGCAGCTATGCAGTTCAGCTCGCCCGCATCTTGGGTGCTGAGGTGACCGGAGTCTGCAGCACCGGAAAGCTTGACTATGTCACTCAGCTCGGTGCAGACCACGTCGTCGACTACACGCGCGCCGACTGGGCGGACGGCTCGCGCCGTTACGACCTGATTCTCGACATTGCCGGAAATCCGCCGATCAAGCGGCTTCGCCACGCCCTCGCCCCACACGGCACGGTCGTGTTCGTCGGCGGCGAGCACGGTGGTGCCGTCACCGGGATGAGCCGGCAGATGGGCGGTGCCTTGCTGTCAGCAGCGCTGAAGCAGCGGATGGTCCTGTTCCTGGCCCGTGAACGAGGGGCTGTATATGAGCAGCTCAGCCGCTATATCGAGTCAGGTGAACTCGTGCCCAGCCTGGACCGAACCTTCCCGCTCCAGGACGCGCGCGAAGCAATGCAGATGCTCGAGAGAGGGCAGATCCGCGGCAAGGTCGCCATCACTGCGTGAGCCGCTGCCCGCTTTGGTCTAGATCGCTTCATGAGTTGTGCATCCAAAAGATGGTCGCAGGGAGAAGAGGAGGAAACCCGTCCAACCAAGGAGGACTCATGACCCTGCGTTCGCGCCTCGTGGCCCTGACCATTGCCGGTGGTCTCGTTGCTGCCCCGCTCGCCCTCGCCGCTCCGGCAGCGCAAGCGGCCCCCGGCACGACCTCGCTTGCCGAGGTTCTGTTGGCCGACACTGACAAGGACGGCAACCCGACCTTCGATGGTGACGGTAAGGACTTCGACATCCTCACCGCTGCGGTGCTCGCGGTTCTCGCCGCAGATCCCTATTCACCGGTAGCGGTGCTCACCAACGGTGACGTGCGCCTGACCGCCTTCCTTCCCACCGATGCCGGATTCGCTCGCACCGCCAAGGATCTGGGCATTACCGCGAAGAATGAGCAGCGGCTGACCAGCAAGCTGGTTTCGGCACTCGGAGTCGACGGAATCGAAGAGGTACTGCTCTATCACGTGGTGCCTGGCGTCAAGATCAATGCCAAGACGGCGGCGCAGTCCGATGGTGCCGTACTGACGATGGCGAATGGGCAGAACGTCAAGGTGAATGTTGCCAAGAGTGGCATCTTCCTTCGGGACCGTGCCAAAGGCGTAGCCAACCCCCAGGTTGTAGTGACTGACATCAACAAGGGCAACAAGCAAATCGCCCACGCGATCAACCGGGTGCTGCTTCCCAACCTCTGAGTCGCAATCGGACCGCGAAGTGCCAAACCTGCGGGTGAGGCCTTCGCGGTCCGGCGGCTCGTCGGGCTGACCAAATGTTTCGACTCGCACGTCAGATTCCTCCCACCCATAGGGAAGACCGATGTCCTGCACCAGCGTCATGGCGGCACCCCGGCGGTTCGCTACCTTGAACGACGTGGAACCCGCCGAGACGTCTGTCGTTAGCGTCGGTGGCTCGGATTACGCCTCGCTATCTGATCAACAGGTAGGGGAGGCATTTGCTGGAGGCCACGACTGGGCTCTGGAGCAGGCTTACCACCGCTGGGGCGGCATCGTCCGCACTGTCGCACTCCGCGCCACTGGGAACGACCACGATGCTGACGATGTTGCTCAAGCGGTCTTCGTGTCGGCTTGGCGGGGCAAGCATCGGTACGACCCCACCAAGGCGGCGCTGCCGGCGTGGTTACTGGGTATCACCAAACGCCGCATTGCAGACCATTGGGAGTCGCACACGAGAGAACGGAAGCGCGTGGACGCGGTCGGGCACGTGTCTGAACCGACTATCGAAACCGAAGAATGGCTCGACCAGGTCGCGCACCGGGTACTGATTGCACAAGAGCTCTCTTTGCTCGACGAGCCGCAGCGCGAGGTTTTACAGCTGGCGTTCTTCGATGATTTGACGCACCACCAGATCGCCCAGAAGTTGACGATGCCTCTTGGAACGGTGAAGAGCCATATCCGCCGAAGTCTCGTGCGAATGCGAGACCGATTGGAGGCGAACGGTGTCACGCTCTGACGACCACGCGCCGGACGACCTCCTTGCGCTCCACGCAACAGGCGATCCCCTGCCAGACCCGACTAGTCGACACGTTGCCGAGTGTCCGTTGTGCACCTCACGACTCGCTGAGTTCTCTCGACTGGTGACCAACGGACGCGGCACGAGCCGCAGTGACGTCCCGGCTACGCCGTCGCCGGAGGTGTGGGCAGGTATCACTGCTGAGCTCGGGCTATCCGCAGGAACCGAGTCCTCGCATTCGGGTGCGGAGATCGTTGCGATCGGCTCGGCTCGTCGAAGCTGGACGACGTCTTGGCTCGTGGCTGCGGTAGCTGCGGGTGTTGTCGCTGGCGCTGTGCTCACCACGGCGGGCGGTTTGTTGACTGATGACGAACAGGCACCCGTGGCGGCACCGCCCGTTGTCGCGGAGACGACTCTGGCTGCCCTGCCCAAGAAGCAAGGGACTGGTCGCGCAGAGATCGTTGAGACCGGGCAGGGCAAGGAGCTGGTCGTAGACGTGTCCAATCTGACCTCCGGGGACGGCTTCTACGAGGTCTGGCTCATCGACCCCGACACCTTTCAGATGGTCGGGTTGGGAGCGCTTACGAATTCCGAAGGACGCTTTCCGATTCCCGACGGGCTCGATCTCAGTGAGTACCGCGTGGTGGACGTGTCACTTGAACCACTCGACGGAGATCCGGTTCACTCACGTGACTCGTTGGTTCGCGGCGAACTGGACGTCTGAGAGGCGTGGCGTTCGGCGTTGATGCTGTACACCACGACATCGAACTCCATGCCCTCCTCCTGGATGCGAGCCTCGTGGTCAAACTTCATTCCTAACCGCCGCATGACGCCAAGGCTTCGTACGTTGATCTGCTCCGTCACCGAGATCACTCGGCTGAGCTTCTTTACATCGAACCCGTAGTTGAGCCAGGCAAGCGCTGCTTCCGTGGCGTAGCCATGGCCCCAATGTGGCCGCGCAAAACGCCACGCGATCTCGATGTCATCGGGATAGGCCTCGAGGTGGTGAAGTCCGCACATGCCCAGGAAGGCCGCGTCATCGCTTCGCTCGACCGCGAGCAAGCCGATCCCTTCACGTAGATAGAGACCGTTCGCCCATTCAGCGATCTCCTCGGTGTACTCGCGCGTGACGGGTCCGCCAAGATGCTCCACCACCTCCGGATCGGTGTTGAGTGCGGCATACAGAGCTAGATCGTCTTCTTTGAAGCAGCGCAAAGTGAGCCGCGGAGTCGTGAGGACGGTCGTGCCGGTCCAGGTCATGCCGTCAGTCGTATCAGTGATATGGATGGACGCCTAACCGGAGATGACGTCGGCGGCGTGGCACCTGACAGGATGAACGCATGCCCACCTGGTTGCTGCTTGCGACAGCTATCGCCTTCGAAGTGACCGCGACCGTGTTCCTTCGAGTCTCCGATGGATTCAGCAAGCTTTGGCCATCGGTGATCGTGTTCGTGGGCTACGGCGCGTCCTTCTACCTACTGGCGCTCATCCTGAAGACCGGGATCCCGCAGGGGATCGTGTACGCGATTTGGTCGGCGTTCGGCATCGCGTTGGTCACGCTGATCGGCATTGCCGCCTTCGACGACAAGATCTCAGGCGTCACGGGGATCGGACTGGTCGTCGTGATCATCGGCGTGATCTTGGTGCAGGCCGGCAACGCAAGCAGTGTCACCCACTAATGGCTTAAATCTCGAGCCATTCGCCGTCGATCCACTCGGGGTCCCCGTCGAGCAAGGGCATCATCTCGTTGCGCCACCACTCGTCCTGCTTGGGATCGTCCGCCAGAGCCACGTACTTCTCCTTGGACTCGAACCGTACGGCCATGATGATCCGACCATCGTCGGTCGCCATCACCCATTGATCGACGTAGCCGACGATTGATCCGCGTTCTGCTTCCCACTTCTCAGACCTCGCCCGCATCTCATCAATCGATACCGCGGGTTTGGCGATCATCACAGTTCCGTACATGGCTCCTCCTGCGGACGTCCCGGCGGGTGCGGCAGCACCCAGAGCTGGCCCGGTACACCCCCAGAGCCGTAGTACTCCGTCGAAGCCTGGGGTGGAACCCCCCGTCGTGACTACAGTTCCCGAGTGACGACCTCAGCTTCTGTGATAACCGTCGGGGACGCCGCCTCCGCCCTCGACCGCCTTTACCCCCCAGACACCGCTGAAGACTGGGACTCGGTGGGGCTGGCCTGTGGTGAGCGCTCGGACGCGGTGCGTCGCGTTCTGTTCGCGGTTGACCCGCTTCCTGAGGTGATCGACGAGGCGTTGGCGTGGGACACCGACCTCCTGGTGACCCACCACCCGCTGCTGCTGAAAGGCGTCCGCAGCGTGGCCACTGACACGTGGAAAGGTCGTGCACTGCATCGGCTGATCCAGGGCGGATGTGCGCTGTACAACGCACACACGAACGCAGACATCGCCGCCGGTGGCGTGAATGACGCACTTGCCGAGTGCCTGGGGCTGCGTGACCTGTCACCCTTGCGCGCTTGGTCCGAGGAACCCACCGACAAGGTCGTCACCTTCGTTCCGCCGTCACATGCCCAGGCCGTCATCGATGCCATGGCTGCCGCGGGTGCGGGAACT
>JBJMHG010000186.1:0-8223 GCA_045807485.1 Actinomycetes bacterium | reverse complement strand
ACCTCGCGTACGGCCCCGATGTGACGACGCTCGCCACCGTCCCCGTCGACCAGGTTGTCGCCGCAGCGATGACCGCACGCGGGCCGGGGGTGTTGGCGGGTCTGCCGCTGGCGCTGGTCACCCTCGATCTGGTCGTGGGTCCTGGTCGTTGGGAGCTTGTCGAGTGTCTTGCTGACGGCTCAAAGCTCTCGTGCGGCTCGGTAGCCATCCGTGTTCATGCTCCGACCCGCGAGCTGCTCACCGCGGAACGAACCATGCTGAACTTTGTGTGTCACCTGTCGGGAGTTGCAACATTGACCGCCCGATGGGCTGAGGCGGTCGCGCCAGTGGTCGTGCGGGACACGCGCAAGACCGTTCCGGGCCTCCGGGTGCTCCACAAGTACGCGGTGCGATGTGGCGGGGGTGTGAACCATCGCATGGGACTGGGGGATGCAGCACTCATCAAGGACAACCACGTGGCGGCCGCTGGAAGCGTGTCTGCAGCCGTCGCTGCCGTTCGCGCTGCGAGTCCGGCCATCCCGCTCGAGGTCGAGTGCGACGGCTTCGACCAGGTTCAGGAAGCCATCGCTGCAGGAGTCGATCTGATCCTGCTCGACAACATGCCTCAGGACGAGATGCGCGAAGCGGTCAACCTGGCAGAGCGCCTGGGACGACGAGGTGACGATCACTCCGTTCGTTTCGAGGCATCGGGAGGTCTCACGCTTGACTCGGCACCGTCATTGTCAATCACTGGGGTTGACTACGCCGCCGTAGGAGCGTTGACGCACTCGGCACCAGCGCTCGACCTTGGCCTTGACATCGAAGAGATTGTCGGTGCATCGAGCGAGCCCCTCGATAGGGTCGGCCGGTGACTGCGTCCGACGACTTTCCCGTGGTGGGCGTCATCGGTGCCGGTCAGCTGGCGCGCATGCTGCAACCACCGGCTGTTGCGCTTGGGCTACGACTGAAGCTGCTCGCGGGTTCGGCGGCCGACAGCGCTGCTCAAGTCATTCCCGACACGGTCGTCGGCGACTATGAGAACCTCGAGGTGCTCCGCAGTTTCGCAGCGCAGTGCGACGTGATCACGTTTGATCACGAGCACGTGCCGACCGAGCATCTGCACGCCCTTCAGGCCGAGGGGGTCCGGGTACGGCCTGGGCCCGATGCGCTCGTCTTCGCTCAAGACAAGGGGCTCATGCGCGAACGGCTTCAAGATCTAGGCGTTCCACTGCCCCGATGGGCGCGCGTCACCACGGCAGCAGACGTTGACGCATTCTCAGAATCCGCCTCGGGGTTTCCGCTCGTAGTCAAGGCGACGAAGGGTGGTTACGACGGCAAGGGCGTCTGGGTCGTCAATGACCTGCGAGAGGCCGATGAGGTTCTGTCGCACGACCAAGTTCCGGGATTCATCGCGGAGGAGCTTGTGCGCTATACCCGCGAGCTCTCAGCGCTGGTGGTGAGAAGCCCAAGTGGACAGGCGGTTGCCTATCCGGTCGTCGAAACAGTTCAACGCGACGGGATTTGCCACGAGGTCTATGCACCCGCCCCCGGGTTGAGCGATGAGCACGCCGTTGCCGCACAACAAGTGGCCTTGCGTATCGCGGGGGAGCTTGGCGTTGACGGAGTGCTTGCTGTCGAGCTCTTCGATACTGAGGGAGGTGTTCTCGTGAACGAGTTGGCTATGCGTCCGCACAACTCGGGGCACTGGAGTATCGAGGGTTCAAAGACCAGCCAGTTCGAGAACCACCTACGAGCTGTGCTGGACCTTCCTTTGGGCGAGCCGTCAATGGTGTCCGGGACGACGGTGATGGTGAACCTTCTGGGCGGTGACCTTAATGACCTCTACCCTGCTTATCTGCACTGCATGGCTCGAGATCCGGAGCTGAAGATCCATGTCTACGGCAAGACGGTCAAGCCAGGACGCAAGATTGGGCACGTGACGATCGTCGGCGCCGGTTTGGGTGCCGCGCCCGAAGTCGACGACTTGCTCGACCGCGCTCGTCACGCGGTGGGATACCTGAGAGGTGACATCGATGAGTAGCGCTCTCGTCGGCATTGTCATGGGCAGTGACTCCGACTGGCCGGTGATGGAGGCGGCTGCCGAAGCCTTGGGTGAATTCGCGGTGCCGTACGAGGTGGATGTCGTGTCAGCCCATCGAACGCCGCACCAGATGTTGGAGTTCGGTCGTTCTGCCAGTGAACGCGGTCTGAAAGTCATCATTGCTGGCGCCGGTGGAGCGGCTCATCTGCCAGGCATGCTCGCCTCGGTGACTTCACTTCCAGTGATCGGCGTCCCAGTGCCGCTCAGTCAGCTGGATGGCTTGGATTCCTTGTTGTCGATTGTGCAGATGCCGTCGGGCGTACCGGTTGCAACCGTCGCGATTGGTGGCGCCCGCAATGCTGGTCTGCTTGCCGTCCGAGTGCTCGCGACCCACGACGATCAACTCGGCCAGCAGATGGTGACGTTTCAGGAGCAGATGGCGAAGGACTCGGCAGCAAAAGGCGAGGCGTTGCAACGGCGTCGTCAGGGCTCTGTCGGTTTTACGACGGGGTGAGACCGGTCGGAGTGCTAGCCGCAGATGTCGTCGGCTGCGGTGTGTGAGTCGAGCTTGCTGTCCTGTTTGGCCACGCGCACGTCGAGTGGCTTGGTGTAGTCAGTGCCCACCACCACCTGGAAGGTGGCCCCTTGGCCCGCGACTTCCTCGAAAGTCGCGTCAGGGAACGCCGCCTGCAGGGTCTTGACCGAGGTGCTCCACTTGGGGTCGTAACGCACAACGGTGGTGGTCACATCGCTGCGATCGTCATTGCCCGGTGCTGCGGCCACGGTGTAACCGGCCTTGTCCAGGTCGGCACTCGCCTCGGTGGCCAAACCTTCCACGTCACTGCCGTTGAGTACCTGCACGCTGATATCGGAGGGAGCGATCGGGACCGTTGGCCCCTTCTTCTCCTTGACCAAGGGCTGGTCGTTCTCGATGGATTGGAAGACCTCGTCGGCCTTCTTCTGGTCCCACTCGACCGCGCTTCCCACAGGTGTCGAGAGGTTGACGTTCGACAGCGGCACAGTCAGAAACCTGATGTCGCTTGGTGAGAGCCCTTGAACTTCGCCAGCGAGCTCGAGGAGCATGTCACGTGACATCCCCTCGTCGACGTTGACTGACTGCAGCGCCGCGTTCAGGAAGCTGTTCAGTTTCGCCGGGTTGAGCAAGACACCGGCGCTGGTCGCTTCCTGAAACATCGAGCCGAGGAAGCGCTGCTGTCGCTGCATTCGGCCCAAGTCAGCCGTGGGGTCGATGTACCGAGCGCGCACATACGAGAGGGCCATCAGCCCCCCGACGTGCGACTTGCCCGCCGGGAGCTTAAGTCCGCTTCGCCAGTCGTCGACGGCAGTGGGCACGCAGACGTCGACGCCGCCAAGTGCGTCGACCATGTTGACGACTCCGGCGAATCCGACTTCGACGTAGTGGTCGATGGTCAGCCCAGTCTCGTCCTTCACGGTCTGGATCAGCAGTGGTGCGCCCCCAAGGGCGTAGGCGGCGTTGAGCTTGTTCTTGCTCGCGGGATGCTTGTCGCCGTTCTCGTCGGTGTAGGCGGGGATCGTCACGTACGAGTCGCGAGGAAGGCTCACCACGGTGGCACTTTTTCGGTCATCGGAGATGTGCAGAAGCATCATCGTGTCGGAGCGTTGCCCGGAAGCGCTGTTGGCGGCAGTGCCGGTTCCGAGTTTGTGCGCCTCTGCTTTGCTGAGTCCTTCACGGCTGTCCGAGCCGACGATGAGGATGGTCAGCGGACCGCCGCTGTCGCCGCTGAGCAGGTTCGAGATACCCAGGATGCGGCTGATCTTGGCGTCGTAGTAGGTGGCGAGAACCCAGCTGCCGCTGCCGACGACGAAGACCAATGCAGCCAGAAGCGTTGTGAGCCATTTGACCCACTCGCGCGAGCCTCGTCCGCCGCTACCGGCACGTGCGGTGCTGGCTCGAGGAGAGAGCTCCGGGGGAAGAACGGCGCTCATGGTTGGTGGTGACTCCTAGGACTTGCAGTTGCCGGGGTACTGCGCATCAGACGGCTCCCCGCCTGCTCAGGTTCCGCTCCGACGGATCGGCAACCACTTGGCCGTTGCCGGCGGTGAGACTCACCGAGGGTAGGCGAGCCATGGCACCAGTACCCAATCGGCGCGCCGGGTACCCTCATCACCTAGTCATGACTGCGCCCTCATCGGCGTCGGCCGACGCGTCGTCCGCCGACCCCTCACCCCAGGAATCGGGGGACACCCCTGCTCCGACGGCCGATCACGAGATCCCCGACGAGCTGCTGCAGGGCGCCACCAAACTGGCGCACCTTCCCTCTATCCCGGCGCGGCTGCGGATGCTCTGGGCCAGCCGTCGGATCCTGCGGATCCTGGTGATTCGAGACCTCAAGGTGCGTTACGCCGACACCATCCTCGGTTTCGCCTGGACCTTCCTCGACCCCATCTTGCTCGCTCTCACCTACTGGCTGGTCTTTGGTGTCATCATCGGCCGTGGTGCCTCCAACGAACAGCCGTACCTGTTGTGGGTTCTGACCGGAATCATCCCCTTCCAGTGGACCACTCATGTGCTGGGTGACTCGGGACGACTGCTCGGCAACGACGCGAAGCTGGTAACGGCATCGAGCATGCCTCGCGAGATCTGGGTGCTGCGCACGGTGACCTCTCGAGGCATCGAGTTCCTCTTCACCTTGCCGATCACCTTCCTCGCGATGGCGCTGTTCGCGCTCTTCTACGACACGGACACCCCGCCATGCGGGGCGTCCTCGTGCCTGACCGCCATGGGACCGTCGATCTGGCTTTTCCTGCTGCCGATTGCATTTGTCGTGCAGTTCATCTTCAACGTGGGGCTGGGGTTGGTTCTTTCGCCCACCTGCATGCTCTACCCGGACATCCATCGCGTGGTTCGAGTCTTCTCGACGATGTACCGGTACCTCTCACCTGTCGTCTATGGGCTTGCCACCCTCGAGGTGATGCTCAACACCCAGGGGCTGCCGCCGTGGATCCTGAGGGTGTACGAGCTCAACCCGATGGTCGGGATTCTTAACGCCTACCACGCGGTGGTCTTCACCGAGAACGTCGATGACGTCATACCGCTGCTCGGCGTCGCCGCGGTCTTGTCAGCCGCGCTGTTGGTGCTTGGACTCTTCGTGTTCCGTCGGCTCGAGCCACGCGTGCTCAAGGAACTGTGATGGCCGACGAACCGATGACCGACGAACGGACGGCCAACGAACCGACGGCAGTCGCGGAGTTCCCTGTGGCGATCGAGGCGCGGAACCTTGGGATCAGGTTTCGCCGTAACCGCATCCGGCACCGCCGGTTCTCCGATCTCTTCAAAGAAGAGAAGGGGCGCGCACGAGGTGAGTTCTGGGCACTGCGCAACGTGAGCTTCCAGATCCCGGTCGGTGAGTCGGTCGGCGTAGTCGGGGCGAACGGGCAGGGCAAGAGCACTCTGTTGCGCTTGGTCGCAGGCACGCTCATCCCCGACGAGGGATGGGTGAAGCTCCATGGTGGCGTGGCGCCTCTGGTGAACATCTCAGGTGGGTTCAAAAGCGATCTCACCGTGCGCGACAACATCTACATCGTGGGTGGTTTGCACGGCATGCCACCTGACGAGATCGATGCGAAGTTCGACGACATCATTGGCTTCGCAGAAGTGGGCGACTTCGTCGACACTCCGTTTCGGCACCTGTCGAGCGGCATGAAGACCCGCGTCGCCTTCTCCCTGGTGACTTCGTTGGACGAGCCCACCGTGATCATCGACGAGACGTTGTCGGTCGGTGACCGGTCCTTCAAACGCAAAGCGTACGAACGGATCGACAACATGCTCGCGGGCGGTAAGACACTCTTTCTGGTGTCGCATAGCGAGAAGCAGCTTCAGCGACTCTGCACCCGTGGCATATACCTGCGCCGAGGCCGGGTGGTGGGCGACGGCGACATCGGCGAGATCTTGGCGCAGTACACGGCCGACCGCGAGACCGAGGGGCATCCAGGTTGGAAAGGCGAGCGCAAAGCCGCCCGCCGCGAGCGCCGACAACGACGGCGCGAGGCGAAACGACTGGCAGCCGCGGGCCTTGCGCCTGCGCCCGACACCGATCTCGATGATGACGACGACGAGAGCGACATGTCACCCCAGGCGGGCCGGAGCGCTCAGTGACGGTTGTCCTCGTGGCGCCCGCGGATGCGACGGACGCCGACCGGACCCGGCAGGCAGCCCAGCGTTGGATCGATGTCTTGGAACGTCGCGGCCACGACGTGTATCTCGTCGGACCGTCCGATCTCGCAGTGCGAGCTACTCACCACGTCGCGGCACGATCCGATACTGCTGACACCGTGCGCGCTGTGGCGGACGCGATGGAAGGCGTCCCGCCGCCGGTACTGCTGCTTGATGCAGCTACCCCAGGTTCGGTGGTGACGCTGGAAGAGGTCGAGGCGGCACCCGGAACCGTGGTTCTCGCCGTTCCGCATGGCGAGGCCGACGCAGGCTCGGACCGCCCTGATGCTCCCATGCGGGTGGTCGCCGACGTGGTGGTGGCCGCAGGGTCCTCGGTCCACGGCATTGCGAACTGGACGCATGAGGGCGTCGGCCTGCTGCGCGTCGACGCCGCAGATGCAGACGCCGTGGCCAGCGCCATGCGCGTGATGGGTGACGTCGCGAGCGCCGAACGCTGGCACGGGCCGGCGTGGCCGTTGACTGCCGTCGCAGCGGTACGCGCGGGAATCATCGTTCAGACCATTTCCACCCGTGCACTTCCCTGGCAGACCCTCGAGGTTGACGACGAACTCACGGTGGAAGCAGAGGCGAGGTTGCGGATCGACGCTGCTGTTGGGCCCGCGCAGGGCGTGGTCGATCGGTTCTTCGGGATCCCGGCAGCCAAGCGGCTGTCGATGGTGGCCTGGAAGGTGGGGGTCGGCGCGCACGCCGTCACTGCCGTGAGTGTCGTGTCAGCACTTTTGGCAGGCTTGCTGATTGCCACTGGCACGCGGACGGGCGCAGCAGTTGCAGCCGGGTTCCTTCTGGTGTCGGTACTCCTCGACCGGGTCGATGGCCTGCTGGCACGCGCTCGGCGCACAGTGACGCCATTCGGAACCTGGTTGGACGTCACGACCGATCGGCTTCGTGAGGCAGCAGTGGTGATCGGTCTTGGTGTTGGGGTCGCTGCCTTCGCCTCACCGCGATGGGCGATGGCGAGCGCGGTGCTTGCCACGTTGACCCTGTCGCACCTCGCGGCGGCCTCGAGCCGCACGGCTCGAGGATGGGGCGGAGCACCAACACCGGTACGGCTGCCTCTGGATCGGCTCGACGAACCGCCGGCTCCGCAGTCACCTCCGCCGCCAGGGCGTCCGGCTCCTGCATGGTTGCCGTTCAGCATCTCGCGCGGTGATGGTGCCTGGGTAGCCATTGCTGGACTGATCCTCTTGCCCCCTGATGCGCTGCTTCTCGTGCTTGCTGTGCTTGCGGGCCTGAGTGCTCTGTTGTGTCTGCTCATGGTTGGCCAAGCTCACGCTTTGCCGGCTGCGCAACGACAGCTCTTCGCGTTGGCCGACCCAGGCCCTCTGGCGTTGGTCGTGGGTCGTCAGGATCCACAGTTGTCCTTGCTGCGACGCCTCGTGGCGACGCCGCTTGCCGCATGGGTTCCGCCCGCCACGTGGGTCATAGAGGTGTCAGCTCTTCTGGTCATCACGGCCTGGGCTGATGCTGATGCGTTGCCTGTGACGCTTGCGTGGGTCGGCGTGCAGTCGTTCCATCGGATCGATGTCGCCACCCGTCTGCGGGTTCTGGGAACACCGCCTCCCTACTGGCTCGACGTCCTTGGTCTGGGTGCGCTGGGCCGAGTGGTGTTCGTTGCGCTGTGTGCGGCGGCAGGAGTTCTCACCACTGGGCTCGCCGTTGGCGCAGTCGTACTCGGTGTGGTCTACGCGACTGAGAGCTCAGGACGGTTCGCTGACCGGTAGCAGATCAGCCCGGGATGTTGCAGATGTTCTCGTTACCCTTGCGAACGCCATCGTTCGAGGGCGGTTTCTTGACGACGACTGAATTGACGCCTGGCCAGTCCTTGCCGACGACGACCTCGAGCGTGGAGCCTAGGCCGGCCCGCTCGACGCGTGTGGCATTGCCCAGTGAAGCGGACAAGGTGCGTGCGGCGTCCACACTGCTTTCGTAGTTGGGGTCGTAGCGCACGACCGTGGAAAGGAAGTCGCTGCTTTCGGCGTTGGCGACA
>JBJMHG010000185.1:0-7129 GCA_045807485.1 Actinomycetes bacterium | reverse complement strand
AGCTCACCCTCGGACTCTGCCGCCGTCACTGCGGCTTCGAGAGCGTCGGGCAGAGAGGCCTCCACAGTCACCCGCTCTGATCCGAAGATCTCAGCAGCCAAGCCCCCCAGGTCTTCTGGGTCGATCGCTCTTGGCGACGCTGACTGGGTGATGACGACCTCATCGAGTACAGGTTCCAGCGCCACAAGCATTCCCATCGCGTCCTTGTCGCCGAGGACGCCTACGACACCCACCAGCCTGTCGAAGTGGAAGGCCTCTGACACCGCGGCAGCCAGTGCTTCAGCACCGTCCGGGTTGTGCGCGACGTCCAGCAGCACCGTCGGGCTCCTGCGAATCACCTCAAGGCGACCGGGAACGCTCACCGACAGGAAGCCACGGCCCACGGCATCGGCGTCCAGCGCACCCGCGCCCCCACCCAGGAAGGCCTCGACGGCGACCAAGGCGGCGGCAGCGTTGTGCGCCATATGCTCGCCGTGCATCGGCAGCTGGATGTCTTCGTAGGTGCCGGCCAGGCCCTGGATCGTGAGCACCTGTCCGCCCACGGCAACCTGGCGGCTGACAAGTCCGTAGTCGACTCCGGAGCGCACCAGCCTGGCGCCCACCGTCGAGGCTCGCTCGTGCAGCACTTCGGACGCCACGACGTCCTGCTCTGCGGTGACCACCACCATTCCTGGTTTGATGATCCCGGCCTTTGCTTCAGCGATCGACGCCAAGTCGTCGCCGAGCCACTCCATATGATCCATGCTGATTGGCATCACGACGCCTACTGAAGCGTCCGCCACATTCGTGGCGTCCCAGCTTCCCCCGAGCCCCACTTCCAGCACCCCGACCGACACCGGCAGATCCGCGAAAGCAGCGAAGGCAAGCAATGTGATGACCTCGAAGTAGGTCAAGGGTCGTCCACCATCAGCCTCGACGATGGCAAGGATGGGAACGATGTCCTCCCACGCCGCGAGCAGGCGTCCCGAGTCGATCAGTTCGCCGTCCAAGCGAATACGTTCGCGCAGCGTCTCGAGGTGCGGGCTGGTGAATCGACCAGTGCGGACGCCGTAGGCGGACAGGAGCGCATCGATCATTGCGGCGGTCGAGGATTTGCCGTTCGTGCCGGCGATGTGAATCGTCGGGTACGCACGCTCAGGGTTCCCCATGAGGTCAAGAGCTGCCTTCACCCGGTCCAACGTGGGTTCGATCTGCGACTCGGGAGCTCGCCGAATCAGCTCGACCTCGAGGGCGAGCAGCCGTTCTGCCTCGATGATGCGATCTGCGTGATCGTCAGCCGTTGTCACGCCGGTGAGTCTAGATACTCGCGCTTCTCTACGATTGCGTCCCATGGACCAGCCGAGCGCCACCCCAGCAACCACCGGTCAACAAGTGCCGGAGAAACCGTCGGTCGACGGCATCGAGGTCAAGTGGCAGCAGGTATGGGAAGAGCAAGGCATCTACCGCTTCGACCGTTCGAAGGGTCGGGACGAGATCTACTCGATTGACACGCCTCCGCCCACCGTGAGCGGATCGCTGCACGTTGGACATGTATTCAGCTACACGCACACCGACACGATCGCCAGGTACCAGCGCATGCGCGGGCGCGAAGTCTTCTACCCCATGGGCTGGGACGACAACGGTCTGCCGACCGAGCGCAGGGTGCAGAACTACTTCGGCGTCCGGTGCGAGCCATCGCTGCCCTATGACGCCGCATTCACTCCGCCTGAGGCTCCCGGGAAGCAACAGCTACCGATCAGCCGGCCCAACTTCGTCCAGCTTTGCGAGCAGCTCACCGTCGAGGACGAGAAGGTGTTCGAAGAGCTGTGGCGCCGACTTGGACTGTCAGTCGACTGGTCGCACACGTACCAGACCATCGACGAGCGGGCCAGGGCTGTGTCACAGCGCGCGTTTCTGCGCAACCTCGAACGCGGCGAGGCGTACCAGGCCGAAGCGCCCACGCTGTGGGACGTCACGTTTCGCACCGCAGTCGCCCAAGCAGAGCTCGAGGACCGCGAGCGAGACAGCGCGTATCACGCGATCACGTTTCATCGCCCCGGCGGCGAGACGATCACCATCGACACCACCCGCCCTGAACTCATTCCGGCGTGCGTAGCCCTGGTCGCCCATCCCGACGACGAGCGCTACAAGCCGCTGTTCGGAACGAAGGTTCTCACTCCGATCTTCGGCGTAGAGGTTCCGGTCATGGCTCATCCGCTGGCTGATCCCGAAAAGGGAACGGGTGTGGCCATGATCTGTACCTTCGGTGACGTCACCGACGTCACCTGGTGGCGCGAGCTGAACCTGCCCACGCGGGCGATCATCGGTCGCGACGGTCGCGTGATCGCTGATGCGCCTGACGCGATCATCAGCCCGGACGGCCGATCTGCATACGCTCGGCTCGCTGGTTCGACCGTCCACACCGCCCGCCTGACTCTCGTCGAAATGCTTCGCGAGAGCGGTGACCTGATAGGCGATGCGCGACCGATCAAGCACCCGGTGAAGTTCTACGAGAAGGGCGACAAACCCCTCGAGATCGTCAGTACTCGCCAGTGGTACATCCGAAATGGTGGACGCGACGAACTGCTGCGTGACCGGCTTCTGCAACGTGGCAGCGAGTTGAACTGGCACCCCGCTCACATGAAGGTGCGCTACGACAACTGGGTGTCTGGACTGAACGGTGACTGGTTGGTCTCCCGGCAACGGTTCTTCGGCGTCCCGCTCCCCCTCTGGTACCGACTCGATACAAACGCCGAGCCGATCTACGACGATCCGATCGCACCAGAAGCCAGCACCTTGCCGATCGACCCTCAGTCGGACACTCCCCCAGGGTTTTCGGAAGAACAGCGCGGTGTTGCCGGTGGGTTCATCGGCGACCCGGACATCATGGACACCTGGGCGACATCGTCACTCACGCCGCAGATCGCCGGTGGCTGGACGTACGACGACGATTTGTTCGCTCGCGTGTTCCCGATGAACCTGCGGCCCCAGGCGCACGAGATCATCCGCACCTGGCTGTTCTCGAGCGTGGTCAGGGCGAACTCCGAGCACGACACGGTGCCGTGGAGTGACGTGGCGATTTCCGGGTGGATCCTGGACCCCGATCGCAAGAAGATGAGCAAGTCAAAAGGCAACGTCGTGACGCCCATGGATCTGCTCGAGGAGTACGGGTCAGACGGCGTGCGCTATTGGGCGGCCAGCGGACGTCCCGGCACAGACACCGCATTCGACGTCGGCCAGATGAAGGTTGGGCGTCGGCTTGCCATCAAGGTGCTCAACGCCAGCAAGTTCGTGCTCGGCGTCGGCACCGATGCATCACGGGCATTCGATGCTGATGCCGTGACTGAGCCACTCGATCAGGCCCTGCTCGCGCGACTGGCCGACGTTGTCACCGAAGCCTCTCGCGCCTTCGACGAGTACAACTATGCGCGAGCGCTCGAGGTGACAGAAACGTTCTTTTGGGCATTCACCGACGACTATGTCGAGCTCGTCAAGGAGCGCGCTTACCGTGACGAGACCGACCAGGGCGCTCGATCCGCGCACGCCACACTGGCTACTGCCCTCACAGTGCTGAACCGGCTCTTCGCGCCCGTTCTTCCGTTCGTCACTGAGGAGGTGTGGTCGTGGTGGCAGCAAGGTTCGGTACACCGCGCCGAGTGGCCGAGCGCCGAGCAGGTGCGCGCCGTTGCAGGACAAGGTGATCCAACGGTTCTCGACGCCGTTGCTGCGGTTCTGGGCGACGTCCGTAAGGCCAAGTCGGACGCCAAGGCGTCCATGCGCACCGAGGTGACTCGGGTCGAGGTTCGTGCCCCGGCCGACCAGATCGCCCTGCTGGCGCCAGCTCGTGCCGATCTCTCCGCAGCGGGGCGCATCGCGACGCTCGACCTGGTCGATGGCGCCGCCGAGCTCTCGGTCACGGTCGAGCTCGCCTCGACCTAGGGCATCACCCCCGGTCAGGCCACACCTGGTAGATGATCTTGAGGTTTTGGGCATGGCACGCGGTGTGTCGTGCCCCGATCCTCAAGATCATCGGCCTCAAGGGTTCGGAAACCCCTGTCGATCACACCCCAGAGGCGCTTAAGGGGTGCCAGGACGGGGCCTGCCATGAGTGGCAACGACGACTTCTTCGGCGGTTCAATCACGCCGCCACCGCCGCCGAGTGGGTTCGCCCCGCGTGGAGGGGTCAACCCGCACATGGCGCAGAACCAGGAGTATGCCGCATACGGTATGGCGGCTGGACCAACCTCAAGAGCCACCAACACGAGGCTGCCGTTGATCGTCAGCGCACTCGTCCTCGCGGTGGTCAGTTCAGCGGGACTTGCCGCTTATCGCGTGATGTTCGGCGGCACGCAGATCCACATTCCCGACACATTGATGGGCATGGAACGCGTGGACACAAGCGATCCCTCAGCTCAGCAGCTCGAACAATCCGTTGAAGACCTGCGTTCTGAGGTGGGAGATGTCGACGTCGAGGTGGCTGTGTTCCAGTCACAAAGCCAGATGCTCTTCGTGATGGGCGGTGAAGCCGGAACCGACGATGTCGCCGGCGGGGCCGCTGACTTCTTCGCCGGGTTCGAGGACGGCATGTCTCAGTCTGGCCAGACCACGCATCTCACACTGGTCGATCCGGGTCCGAAGGGTGGCCAGATGAAGTGCCTCGAGCTGCCGACCGCCGGCACCTGTGCATGGATCGACAACGACACCTTCGGGGCTTTCGCAATGGCTCCCCTCAGCGGGAGCGCTGCCGAGACGGCGCAGGAAATCCGCGCCGAGATCGAGAAGTAAAGGTCAGGCGGACTTCTCGCGGCGCTCGCGCTTGTTCTCTTTCTCGCGCGGAACCAGCGTTGGGTAGACGTGCTCGAGCACGACATCTCGGGTGATGACGACTCTGGCGACATCTTCACGGCTCGGCACTTCGTACATGACGGCGAGCAGGACCTCTTCAAGGATGGCGCGGAGCCCGCGAGCTCCGGTTCCTCGCAGGATGGCTTGCTCGGCAACCGCCTCGAGCGCATCTTCGGTGAACTCGAGCTCGACGTCGTCGAGCTCAAACAACTTGCGGTACTGCTTGACCAGTGCGTTCTTTGGTTCGGTGAGGATTTGCTGGATGTCTTCAGGCTGAAGTCGCTGGACCGCGGTGATGACTGGAAGGCGTCCGACGAATTCGGGGATCATGCCGTACTTGCCGAGGTCTTCCGGTTTCACCTCTCCGAAAATGTCCTTGGCGTCACGCTCTGCTTTGCCTTCGATCTCGGCACCGAAACCGATGCCCTTCTTGCCGATCCGCTGGTTGATGATCGGCTCGAGCCCATCGAATGCTCCGCCAACGATGAACAGCACATTGGTGGTGTCGATCTGGATGAACTCTTGGTGTGGGTGCTTGCGTCCACCTTGCGGAGGAACGGACGCCGTTGTGCCTTCGAGGATCTTCAACAGCGCTTGCTGCACGCCTTCACCTGAGACGTCGCGTGTGATCGAGGGGTTCTCGCTCTTACGAGCAATTTTGTCGATCTCGTCTATATAGATGATTCCTTGCTCAGCCTTCTTGACGTCGTAGTCGGCGGCTTGAATCAGCTTCAGCAAGATGTTCTCGACATCCTCGCCGACATACCCGGCCTCGGTGAGAGCCGTCGCATCTGCGATCGCAAAAGGCACGTTGAGCATGCGGGCCAGCGTCTGGGCCAGCAGCGTCTTACCGCAGCCGGTCGGACCAAGCAGCAAGATGTTCGACTTGGCCAGCTCGACGTTGTCGTCGTTCTTGCGAATCGACTCACCGGCTCGCAACCTCTTGTAGTGGTTGTAGACGGCAACGGCGAGTGCCTTCTTGGCGACGTCTTGTCCGATGACGTACTCGCCGAGAAAGTCATAGATCTCACGAGGCTTTGGGAGCTCGTCGAACGAGACCTCGGTCGACTCCGACAGCTCTTCTTCGATGATCTCGTTGCATAGGTCGATGCACTCATCGCAGATGTAGACCCCCGGGCCCGCGATGAGCTTCTTGACCTGCTTCTGGCTCTTTCCGCAGAAAGAACACTTGAGAAGGTCACCACCGTCACCGATGCGTGCCACCCGGTTGTCTCCTTTTCGTGGGGCCGCCCCGGAGGGGCGGCGCTCCTTGCTCGGACCCCCGACGAGGGGCCCGGGCCGGACCGCGCCGCCCTGAGGCTGCTTCGACGGTACCGTCTGCGGGCGCCGGGTCGCACCCTGGTGAGTGCGACCACGAAACTGGGGGTGACCCAGACAAGAGCGCCGTCTTACGAAGACACTACCTCGGACCGACGCTTCTTGCTGCCGAAGACATCGTCGATCAGACCGTAGTCCTTGGCCTCGTCGGCCGTGAGGATCTTGTCGCGCTCGATGTCCTTGCGGACTTCGTCCACGGACTTGCCGGAATGGCGTGCCAGGATCGTCTCCAGCTGCTCCCGGATCCGCATGATCTCGCGGGCCTGGATCTCGATGTCACTGGACTGCCCGTAGGTGCCCTCAGTGGCCGGCTGGTGGATCAGGATCCGCGAGTGCGGCAGTGCGGCCCGCTTGCCTTGGGTACCGGCGGTGAGCAGCACGGCCGCGGCGGAGGGCGCCTGGCCGATGCTCACGGTCTGGATGTCCGGCTTGACGAACTGCATCGTGTCGTAGATCGCCGTCATGGCCGTGAAAGAGCCGCCAGGCGAGTTGATGTAGATGCTGATGTCCCGGTCAGGGTCGAGCGACTCCAGCGTCAGCAGCTGCGCCATGACGTCGTTGGCGGAGGCGTCATCGATCTGCACCCCGAGGAAGATGATGCGCTCCTCGAAGAGCTTGTTGTACGGGTTCATCTCCTTGACGCCATATGCCGTGCGCTCGACGAACGAGGGCAGGACGTAGCGAGAGTCGATCTGACCCGCTCTCAAACCGGCCTGAATGTCCATGAAGTTCTCCATCAAGACACCGGCCCCTCGGAGGGAACCTGGTTGGCGCTGCGGATCACGTGGTCGACGAGGCCGTAGGACTTGGCCTCGTCGGCGGTGAACCAGCGGTCCCGGTCGGAGTCGGCATGGATCTGCTCGACGGTCTGGCCGGTGTGGAAGGCGATCCGCTCGGCGAGCGTGGACTTCACATACAGCATCTGCTCGGCCTGGATCTTGATGTCCGAGGCCGTGCCGCCAATGCC
>JBJMHG010000184.1:0-17047 GCA_045807485.1 Actinomycetes bacterium | reverse complement strand
CTGTCATTCCGCAAGGCGTTGGGCATTGCGCTCGCTGCAGACACCATTTCGATCGCCACGATGGAAGTCGTCGATAACGCTTTAGTGCTTGCAGTTCCCGGGGCGATGGACGCGGGCCTCAACGACCTGCTGTTCTGGGGTTCGCTCACGCTGGCACTTGCCATCGCCTTCGTAGTGACGGTGCCGGTGAATCGGGCGCTCATCCTTCGCGGCAAGGGACATGCGGTCGTGCACCACCTTCACCACTGAGACCACCGAACGGTCGATCGGGTCAGTCAAGCCCCAGATCAGATCGCTCGTACGCCGCCAGGTACGGGATCCCCGCCGCCTCTATGGCCTGCCGGGCGCCCCGGTCGACGATCACAGCAACCGCCACCACCTCGGCGCCGGCCTCGCGTAGTGCGTCGACTGCAGTCATTACCGACCCGCCAGTGGTGGAGGTGTCCTCGACGGCCAACACTCGGCGTCCGGTGACATCGGGTCCCTCTATGCGCCTTTGCAGGCCGTGTTGTTTCTCAGACTTGCGGACGACGAACGCATCAAGCTTTCGCCCTCGCTGCGCAGCAGCATGGAGCATGGCGGTGGCAACGGGGTCTGCCCCGAGAGTCAGACCACCCACAGCGTCAAAGTCGAGATCACCGGTGAGCTGGAGGAGCACGGACCCGACCAGAGGTGCCGCTGCGCTGTCGAGAGTGACCCGACGCAGGTCGACGTAGTAGTCGGCCTCTTTGCCGGATGAAAGAACGACGCGGCCATGGACCACGGCCTTGCTCTTGATCTGGTCGAGCAACTCTTCACGATCGGTCACACGCCGACCCTAGTGCGCAAGGTCGACGAACATATCTGCCCCCTGAACACCCTGAAACAACCCTGAACTCGATCGTCATTTGAGTCCTGCACGTCATTCGTCGTGTAGAAATTGCGCCATGCCAGTCATCGACGCAGTCGGCGTCCGTAAGACCTATCGGCGTCGAGGCAAGCCACCCAAGGCCGCTCTGGACGGACTCGACTTACGGGTCGAGAGCGGCGGCGTCCACGGCTTCCTCGGTCCCAACGGGTCCGGCAAAACCACCATGCTCCGCTGCTTGCTGGGCCTCGCACGTCCGGACGCCGGTGAGATGTCACTGCTCGGACAACCGGTTCCTCGGGACCTTCCCTCGGTGATCGGAGGGACCGGTGTGCTGTTGGAGAGCCCAGCCTTCTTCCCGCCATTCACAGGGCGGCTCAACCTGCAGCTCCTTGCGAAGGCGGCGGAGATTCCCAAAACTCAAGTTGAGGCCGTGCTTGAGCTGGTTCAGCTCTCCGAGGCTGCCGATGAGCGCGTGAAGGGATACTCGCTCGGCATGCGGCAGCGGCTTGGCATCGCCGCAGCACTCCTCAAACAGCCCTCCCTGCTCATTCTCGATGAGCCGAGCAATGGGCTCGATCCAGCGGGGATGCGCGAGGTGCGACAGCTTTTGCGCGCACTGGGTGATTCAGGTGTCACGGTGCTGCTTTCTTCACATCTGCTCGGTGAGGTGCAGCAGATCTGCGACACAGTCACGATCATCAACCGCGGCAGGGTCGTCACCAGCGGTGCCGTAACTGACGTGCTCGAGTCTCGGTCAACTGGCGCCATCAGCGTCGCGATCAGCGACGCAGATGCTGCCGCCTCGCATCTGCGCGCGGATGGTTTCACTGTGCGCGTCGAAGACGGAACGTTGTACGTGGACGGAGTCGAAGATGGCGCCGACATTGCGCGCGCCCTTGCGCGTCACGACCGGTATCCCTCTTGGCTCATGCCCGTTCAAGTTGACCTCGAACAGGCCTTTCTCGAACTTACCGACGATGACAAGGAGGATGTGGCATGAGTCTCGCCACCGTGCCGACGCTCGAACAGCGCCCGACGCACAAGTTCGCGCCACTACTCCGGTCAGAAGTCTCACGACTCACACATCGACGCCTGTTCCGGGTCTTGGTGGTCGTGCTGTTCGGTGCAATCTTGGTCATCAGCACCATCGTCTTCTTCGCACACCACGACGAACCCGCCGCTAGCACTGGAGCCATCCCCAGAAGCATCGAGCGAGCTGAAGCGGAGTGGCAAGACTGCGTCAAGCTTCTTCCCCGCGATCAGTCGGTGCAACGGCATTGCGGCCCTGAGCCCATTAACCAGTCCTTCAACGCCTATGACTACGGGCCAGACCCGCGGTACAAGGCGTACGAAGTGCTCCCAGTCGTGTTGATCGGGACCGCAATCGCTGCCGCCGGAGTCGCATTCTTGATGGGAGCTAGTAGCGGTGGCGCGGAGTGGTCCTCACGCTCGATGACACTCCAGCTGCTCTTCGAGCCCAGACGACTGCGCCTGCTCTGCGTGAAGTGGCTCGCCCTAGTGATCTTGACGGCTGCCCTTGCAGCTGCAGCCATGGCGTTGAGCCTTGGCCTCGGAGCGTTGACGGCGTCCGCGCGAGGTACCTGGGACGACCAATACGCACTTGTGCCTGAGCTCAAAGACCACTTGCTCAACAGCATGCTCACCATGGGTGGACGCGGCCTGATCCTGGTGGTGGTGGCAGCCACTCTGGGATATGCCTTGGCCATGCTGGTCCGCAACACCGGCGCCTCTTTGGGGGTCGCCTTCATCTACTTCGTCATTCTCGAGAACGGCGTCCGCTACGCCCTGATGCGCTACGGCGCAGAGCCATTCATGCTAAGCACGAACGCGGTAGCTTCGGTGATCTCGGGCGGTCTTGAAGTCCCCGGGGCGGCGAGAGGACCAGGGGGTCAGCTCTCGTCCGTTCACCTCAGCAACCTTCGTGCCACGGCGACGATGCTGACCTACTGCGCCATCATCAGCATTCCCGCCGCGTGGTCGTTCATGCGGAGGGACGTGAGCTGACATGGACGTGGGTGTCCACGCGGCCCTGATCCACTCGCCCCTGACCGGGGCAGCGGTTTGGGGCGACCTGCCGAGCGCTCTCGGAGATCGGGGATGGACCGTCACCGTCACTGAGGCCATCGACGACGAGCCTCCCTACTCGTCGCGATTCGTGGCGCGGACCGCCCAACAGCTTCACCTCTCCGAACCGAGCGCACACCTCGTGCTGATCGGTCACGGAGCCGCGGGGCCGCTCCTCCCCCAGATCGCCTTCGCGAGACAAGCATCAGGCTGCCCAGTACGGGGGTACGTTTTCGTCGATGCGTGGCTTCCCCGCACCCTTCGCGCGGGCACGCTGCTCGACATCGTGGAAGCCTCTGACCCTGCGGCGGGTGCCGAGCTCGCCCAGCTCTTGACCGACGGCGGCAGCTACCCAGACTGGACCGACCGGGATCTGGCGGGTTCCCTCACCAAGGTGGGGGATCGGGCGTTGCTGCTCGCCAGCCTGCGCCCGCACGGCCTCGACTTCTTCACCGAGCCCCTGCCACTGCCTGATGACTGGCCAGATGCACCCTGCGCGTACATCCAGCTGTCGGAGTCCTTCTCTCCCGAACTACGTACTGCACAACTTCGCAACTGGCCCTCACGATCTGTTGCCGCTCACCACTTCTGGGCCGTGACCAATCCAAGCGAGCTCGCCGACCTCATCACTGAGGTCAGCGGCACCTAGAGGCGTCCAGCGATTCGGGAGCGGCGGAAGCGCTCAGTGCGTCGCACCACATCACGTGGCAGCAGGTGCGTGCCGGCAACCACGCTCTTGTAGGCAAAGCCAGGAACTGAAATGACTTTGCCTCGGCGCAGATCCTCAAAGGCGGTGTTGACCACGTCATTGGCCTCGAGCCACCACGTGTCGTTGGACCGATCCACCTCGAGCCCGGCTCGCTCGTGGAACTCAGTGCGCACGAACCCCGGGCACAGCGCCAGCGTACGAACGCCGGTGCCATGCAGCTCGGTGGCAAGCGCTTGAGTGAAGGTCGTCACCCAGGCCTTTGCTGCGCTGTACGTGCTGAACGGCAAGAAGCTCGCAACGCTCGACACGTTGATCACGCTTCCGTGGCCGCGCTCCACCATCGGGGGAATCGCTGCGTGGCTGAGTCGCATGACGCCAGTCACCATCACATCGATCATCGTCTGTTGTCCGGCAAGGTCTCCTCCCACAAAACGCTCACCCACGGTGAACCCGGCGTTGTTAACCAGGACGTCGACGGGCGAGGAAGCATCGGCAAGGCGCTCTTCGACTTCTGCCAGCTGAGTGCGATCGGCGAGATCGGCCGGGATCACATCACATCGGACGCCGGATGCCGCAATGACGTCGGCGAGCTCAACGAGGCGGTCCCGATTCCTTGCGACCAACACCAAGTCGAAACCGTCCGAGGCGAGTCGCGTAGCGAAGGCTCGACCGATTCCTGACGTGGGACCTGTGACCAATGCAGTAGGCATGCCTGCCACCCTGGCACGATCGGCTCATGACGACGACTCGCGCCCGCGGTCTGGGTATCCCATTTGACGGAACGCCCGGCCCTTTCAACGCCATTACAGATGTCTCCGGCGTCGAGGTCGGCTTCCGTACCCTCGTCGAGGGGGATGGGCCGGGTGCCGTTCGAACCGGTGTGACTGCGGTTCTGCCGCGCGGTCGGGCCGGTGTCGGAGATCCCTGCCAAGCCGGTATGTACTCGATGAACGGCAACGGTGAGCTCACCGGGTCGCACTGGATTGCAGAGACGGGTCTGCTCCACCTGCCGCTTGCCATCACAAACTCGCACGCAGTTGGCCCGGTGCATCGGGGCATCATCGACTGGGTCGTCGCACACCATCCCGCGATCGCGCGCGAGTGGCTGCTCCCGACTGTCGGCGAGACGTATGACGGTGATCTCAACGACATCAACGGTCGTCATGTCACGTCCGACCACGCAGCTGCCGCTCTAGATGCTGCGACGTCCGGACCCGTAGCGGAGGGCAACGTCGGCGGCGGCACGGGCATGAACTGTTACGCGTTCAAAGGAGGAACCGGAACCGCTTCTCGAGTCATCACTCTTGGAGACGCGAGCTACACCGTCGGCGTGCTGATGCAGGCAAACTTCGGCGACCGGAACGAACTGGTCATCAAGGGAACACCGGTGGGCAGGCTCATCCGTGAGGTGAATCCTTTCGAGGAGGCAGGCGATGCACCGGGCAAAGGGTCGGTGATCGTAGTCGTCGCCACAGATGCGCCTCTGCTTCCGCAGCAGTGCCAGGCATTGGCCCGCCGTGTACCTCTAGGACTGGCGCGGACCGGCACCACGGGCTCGCACTACAGCGGAGACATCTTCCTAGCGTTCTCAGCCGCCAACAGCGGTACGACGCACGTCGGGTGGGAGTCACGTCCGAGCGAGGGAACTCTTCACTCCGTTGACTTCTTGCCGTGGGCTCATATCGATCGGCTCTACGCTGCAACGGTCCAGGCTGTCGAAGAGGCGACCGTCAACACACTGGTTGCGGCCGAGACCATGGTGGGAAGGAACGGCTTTAGGTCGCCGAAGCTGCCGTTGGACCAGCTCACCGAGCTGCTGCACCTGTAGCGCCCGCGCGATATGCCGCGATGAGGGCATTTCGCGTATCGGCCGTATGCGCCTGCACCAGCGCGAACATCGCCTCGCGCGCCCAACGCTGAGCACTTGACGAGGTGAGCATGGCCCGCCCGGCCTGCACCGTGATCAGCGCCTTTGTCGCATCGAGCGCGAGCTTGGTCAGCGAGGCCCGCAGCGCGCGACGCTCAGAAAGCTTCTCGGACGGGTCGACTTCGTCGCTCAGCTGGTAGGCACGCGCACGCTGCTCCACCAGCTGAGATCGCCACAGGCCGCCGAGCTCTGCGGCCTCAGCCCACTGCCGCTGCCCGGCCTCGAGCACCAATGAGTTCAGCGCCGCGCGAGCCAGCCCCACCACATTGGGCGGCGTGTTCGCGGTGCGCTGCCGATCCGATACCGACCAATCACGCTTTGGCACCACATGAGCCACTTCCGAGTCCGCAATGAACAAGCGTTCCAACACTGCTCCCACAGTGGAGGTTCCCTGCATCGCTGCCAATGAAAGCTCACCGGTCACCGTGAGCCCCGCACGTTCCCTCGCCGGAAGAAGGGCTTGAACCACCGAGCCTTCGTTCGTCTCGGCCATGAGCAACAGGACGTCCGCCAGGCCCCAAGATGTGATCCAGTCAAGCCGGCCCGAGATGGACCAGCCGCCATCGGCGCGATCGGCAACAACCGTTGGACGCGTGCGCCGCAAGTGCGCGAATGAGACAGCGCCGAGTAACCGTCCTGAGGCGAGACCTTCGGCGTAGCGCGCCCTCAGATCCTGGTTGATAGTCGTTGCTGCTGCTATCGCGGGCGATCGGTGCTGGGCCATCACGAACCACAGCGAACCTGACGCCGCAGCAAGCTGTTCTTGAATCTCCCGCACTTCTGCCGGGGACCAATGATCGCCGATGCCAGCGGTCAAAACGCCGGCATCAGCCAACACACGGACGTCTTCGACGCTCACACCATGACGTTCAAGGCGTTCTGCCGCCTGCGCGAAACCGCTGACGACCTGCGCTGCGGTGCTCAGCCGTGACGAGGGTGCACAGGCGCCATCGGCACCGATCGCATCTTCCGCCACCGCTACACAGTAAGGCCGCCCCAGAGCACGACGATCGATTGGCCACTGGCGGAGGAATTCATGCCAGGCTGGGCTGATGATGGGGGCGCGAAGCACTGCCGCGACGTTCGTGGGCGTTGGTATCCTTCTGTCCGTCATCGGATGCTCGACACCCGAGACCTCGTCGCAAGACATCGCACCCGAGCCGACTTCGTCAGCGGATCTCGTGCCGTCGCAGAGGCCCGAGCGGCTTCAACCATTGGCGATCATCGTGCACCCAAGCCGCGGCACGCTGCGTCTCGACTTGACGACCGCCCGACGAGTCATTGCCGGCAACGTGTCTGAGTGGTCGCAGCTCGGCCAGCGTGGACGCACTCTGCACATAGTGTCGAACGGGTCCGCAGATCGACGTGTAGCTGCGGTCGCACACGACGCAGATGCTCTGAGCGTGGTTCCTGCGTCTCGCGTCAATCCGCGTGTGCAGGTCGCCCTAGTCTCCGGGATCGATCCGCTCGCCGAGCCGGCCCGATACCCGATTCTCAGCGCGGGAGCTTCGGCCCCGACGCCGATCACGGTCACTGTGGTGGGCGACATCATGATGGCGCGTGGAGTTGCGGACGCAATGGGAGACGACACCCTTGCACCGTTGCGACCGGTCGCGGCACAACTGCGCAGCGCCGACCTCACGATTGGCAACCTCGAGTCGTCCCTCTCACAAGATGGTCAAGCGACTCAAGGAACTGACTCATTCGGCGCTGATCCCGAGGTCTTGGACGCGCTTGAACGAGCTGGGTTCGACGTACTCTCACTCGCCAACAATCACGTTGGCGATTATGGCGGTGACGCCCTGCAGCAGACGCTGGACACATTCCAAGGCTCGTCCATCGACAGCGTGGGGGCAGGGTCGACGCTTCGCCGGGCTCGACGTCCGTCGGTCACCTCCGTTGGTGGGATACGGATTGGTGTTCTGGCCTTCAACTCGATCGGCGAGAGTCCTGCGGCGCGTGCGGCGTCCCCAGGGGTGGTACAGGTGAGGATGCCGCCTCGGACAGGCCCACTCAACGATGATGACTTGAACGCCCTCACGTCCAGGATCGAGCGACTGAAGGGACGTGCGGACATCGTGCTGGTCATTCCGCACTGGGGAGACCAGTACACGAGGACACCTCTCGACGTGCAGCGTCGGGTTGCCGCCCAGCTGGTGCGAGCCGGGGCAACAGCCGTCGTCGGCAGCCACCCGCACTGGGTTCAAGGGATGGAAATGGTGGGCTCGTCAGTGGTTGCTTACTCGCTCGGCAACTTCATCTTCGACATGGACTTCTCGGAACCAACGATGCAAGGCATCGCGGTGAACCTGACCTTCTGGGGCGACCGGTTGATGGCGGCTACACCAGTACCGGTCTCGATCGCGCCTAACTTCTCGGCCCACTTCGTCGGCGACCGACGCGGTGCCGAGATTCTGAACGATGTGTGGGGCAACAGCTACGGGTCGCTCACCAACTGATCGTCACGCGGCACTGGTGAGAAACTCCCATGCCAGATCGCCGGTGCGCTTCAGCTGAGCCCGCTGCACGACTCTCGGAACGTCCTGCGCCGAGTGATAGGCGGCATAGGCCGTGGATCCAAGCCGAGCTGCTGGAAGTCCAGCCAGCTGGAACGACCAATGGTCGCTCGATCGGTTCATGCCGCAGGACGTCGTCGGCACGTTGGCGAGGCGTCCGGCGGCCCGTAGATCCTGCACGAGTGCGCTAGGCGTCTCGTCGCCATCGCAGACCGGAACAGCCGGCCCAACACCCACGCGATCGAGGGACACCATCGCCACAAGGTTGTGACGGTCTGACGGTTGCAGGTGGGACGTGTAGTCCTTCGATCCGAAGTGGTGCCAACCCTCTCCGATGCCTCTTGGTTCTTCAGCACCAAAGGCCACAAAGATCACCGGCAGGCCAGTGGGTTCACCGGCTGCAAGCCGCGCGAGTTCGAGCATCACCGCGACGCCGGAGGCGTTGTCCTCAGCCCCAGGTGCTTGAGGAACTGTGTCTAGATGAGCGCCTACGATGAGATACCGGTCACGGCGTTCGAGGGTTGTTGGTGTTGCCACGACGTTCACAGTTTTGCCTGCCGGTACATCGATTCCCCACGAGTTCCCCGCTGGTACTTGAAACGATGGTCGCGTCACGACGTAGCCCAACGAGGAAAACTCGCGTTCCACCAGATCGGTGGCGCGCATGAACGAGGCAGAGGTCGCCTCGCGAGGGCCGATCCGGCCGGCAAGGGTTCGAACCGTTTTCATCGCCCGGCCCGCGTCAAAGGTCTCCGGTCGTTCGGTGTGGCTCGGTTTCGCTGTCTTGGCAGTTGGTGAGAGTGAGCGCTCATCTGCTGTTGGAGAGACGGACTCGACTACCGGGCCGGAACCTTCGGTTGCAGTGCAAGCTGCACATGCGATCACCGCAAGAGCGGCCGCGAGACGTGCCAACATCTGAGCATCATGCAACTACTCTGACGCCGTGACCACCGGTCGACTCGTTCCGCACCTATCTGGGCTTGGCACGACCATCTTCGCGGAGATGTCGGCCCTAGCTGTCGCGACGGGGTCGATCAACCTCGGACAAGGATTTCCAGACGTTGACGGCCCTGTCGAGATCGCGGACGAAGCAGTGTCGGCGATCCGCTCCGGCCGGGGCAATCAGTACCCACCCGGATCGGGAGTCCCTGAGCTGCGAAACGCGATCGCCGAGCACCAACGTGACCGCTACGGCGTCACACTGGACGCCGACACGCAGGTTCTGGTCACCGCAGGCGCCACAGAGGCGATCGCCGCCGCGATGCTCGCCTTCGTCGACGAGGGCGACGAGGTCATAGCGCTCGAGCCGTACTACGACTGTTATCGAGCAGCGATCACGATGGCACGCGGAATCCCTGTTCCGGTTCGCCTTGACCCACCGGACTTTCGCCTTGACGAGCAACACCTACGGAGCACGGTCACTGCTCGCACCAAAGTCATCATGCTCAACTCTCCACACAACCCCACCGGGGCCGTGCTCGACCGTGCTGAGCTCGACATGGTCGCCAGAATCGCTGTCGAGCACGACCTGCTCGTCGTTTCTGACGAGGTGTATGAGCACCTCACCTTCGAAGCGGCGCACATACCGATCGCCACACTGCCCGGGATGGCGGAGCGAACTGTCACCATCTCGAGCTCGGGAAAGACCTTTTCGTATACGGGCTGGAAAATCGGATGGGTCACCGGTGCGCCTGACTTGGTGACGGACGTCCGTACCACGAAGCAGTTCTTGACATTCGTCAATGGCGGTCCGTTCCAGTTCGCCATCGCACACGCCCTCACCGACCAGATGCCGTGGGTTGAGACACTGCGTGAATCACTCGCCAACCGTCGCGACCTGCTCGTCAAAGGACTTGATGCATTGGGGCTCGGCGTTTATCGCCCTCAGGGCACCTACTTCGTCACCACCGACATCAGACCACTCGGTTGGTCGGACGCCGGGGCGTTCTGTCGACAGCTGCCACACCGAGCCGGCGTGGTGGCAGTGCCGTGCGCTGTCTTCTACGACGACCCCGGGCCGGCTGAGCGAGCGTTGGTGAGGTGGACGTTCAGTAAACGTGAGTCGGTTCTCACCGAAGCGATCGAGCGACTGACGAACGCGGACCTTTCTCCGGCTGTTAGCCGCTAGCCCCCTGACGCCTCACGGCGTCCGCTTCCATGTGCCTAGAACCACTTCGCGTACAGCAGCTCTTCAGGCGTGATGACCCGGCCTTCCGGCGCGACCCCGTGGAACTGCTGGCCGATCGACTCAGCCCACTTAGATCCTCGAGCCAACAGCTCTCGACTGTCGGTCTGCATGCGATCGCGGGTCACCAAGATGCCGAGGTCTGCACCCGGGTACCGGTACTCGCCCTCTCCGTAGACCTGCAGGTAGAAAGCTTCCGCATCATCGCTGACGTTGTGCCAGTCGGTCTCCTCGTGAACGAACGAGATGTCGCCGGTATCGTCCATACGCCACAAGCCACTTCGCGGCGCGCTGGTGATGAGTTCGACGTCGTCGGTGACCTGCTTCAGCACCAGCTGTGTCCAACGGTCGAAATCACGCCAACGTTGCTGCACCGCGTCGATATCAAGCTCCCAGTCAACGTCGCTGAACTCGAGCATGTGGAAGAGAAAGAGCGGTATCCCTCCGTAGCGAGAGGTGATGAGGTTCGTCAGGGGCGACGCTCCAGAGATGCGTGGGTTGATCTCACCCAGGTAGACGTTGCCGTCGTCATCGTCGACGAGAAAGTCAAGACAGAAGACTCCGCGGTACCCAATCTCATAGAGGCGGTCGCCCAGCCGCTTGGCCATGCGACCAATCCGGTGACGAGTGTCCTCGGAGAACACTCCTGGAAAGACATCGTTGCCACACCATCCGCCGCGATACGGCGTGAGCTCGGGGTACCCCGTGATGTCGGTCTGGATCGGACCAACCAACGTTCCGTGTCGAGTGGCACACGCTTCCACCGTGCCCGGAAAGTGGTTGATGCGTTTCATGATCTTGAGGTCGCTATTGGTGAGCACATCTTCGTTCTCGAGGAAGTCGTCCTCACTGGAAATGAAGAACGTCGTGCGGCCAGAGTCTCCATAGGGCGTCTGCACCACGAGGTCCTCGCCGAGCCCAGCACCCTTCGCAAGTTTGCGCAGCTTCTTGTACGTGGCGGCCTTGCCCATGACGTTCGGAACGCTCGATACGCCGGCTTCTTCGCCGATTCGCGTGGTGACAATCTTCGAGTCGATTTCCTCGCGGAGGGCTCGTGGCGGAAGTGCGATGTCCAGGCCCAGCTGGTGCGCAAACTCCTCGGTCTCTTCGTCGAACATGACGAAGAGCGCTTTGCCCGGACCAGTCTTCTTGATGAAGTCGATCACCTCTTTGTTGCCGAGGAGGTAGCTGTTGACCGACTCGAACGACTCAAAGTCGCGAGGCCCAGCATGCGTGGGTGAGAAGTTGCGAGAATGCCCCCCTTTGAAGCTGTCGAAGTAGGTGACGTATCGGAACCCGCCGATCCACTCATCGATGCCGAGCAGGTTGTAGGCAGTCGGTGAGATGAAGTAGACCGGTGAGGTGTTCTCGCGGAAGTATTGGTAGATATCAGACAGGCTGCTGAGCGTAGGGCCCTTGGGCTTGCGCCGAGCCCGAGTCGCTTTGGACTTCTGACCCTTCGCGGGCTTCTTTGCGGACGTCGTTCCCACGTTGCTCATGGTCGTGTCCCGTCGCCTCGGTTCAAGTCCGATTCACTGCTCGGGACTCTATAGCCGTTAGCGCTGCAGCGGCAGCCTGTCAGGCGATCAGAACAGTTGGGTGCTCCGGTTTGTGCTCGGTCGGCGGCTCGTAGACCGGTGACGGAACCGCCACCATCGACCGCCGCGGGCGCACCGACTCCTCGAAGGCGTTGAGCGACAGAGTCCAACGGTCGTCGGGCCAGCTGAGCTCAACTGCCCGCTGATCACACTCGTAGGCGGCTGTGTAAACAGTGCCCCAAGTACTAGCTGCCGTTGACCGATGGATGGGTGGCTCGAGAAACCGTTGCACCAGGTCTGAGACGCCCAGCGAAGGATTCGAGGCGGCTTCGTCCATCACATGCTCGCGCGTGACGGTGTCGCAGAAAGCAGCGTGCGCTGGCCACTCGGTCTGGCCCTGCCGGTTTCCGGCGGACGCCTGACCACTGATCCGAGTGGCTCGGTCTGGAGCCACGTAGACGATCGCACTGTCGCCGTGAGCGTCGACGAGCGAGACGTTGTACGTGAGCTGGATCGGCACCCGCCGCAGGATCTCGATGGCATCCTGCACCGACGTAGCGAACTCGAGGATATAACGCACGACTAAACCAATGCCGAATCCCGAGCCCACAACGGGACGACCGCCAAACGCGATCGCCACGGCCAGACCGTGAGCGTTGATGCCGTCGAGCGCTCCCCAGAAGCAGTCAGTCATCGCCATCACAGGACTGCCATGCCAGTTTGATCGGAGCATCGTGTTGTCGCACAACAGCGGCGGATAGTCGTAGTTACGGATCAACACGTTCCGCTCGCGCGTGTAGTTCAGCATTGAGCATGCGGCGAAGAGCGGCGGTGGGCACCAATGACTCAGAAACCTCGCCTCGAGATCCCCACCACCAACTGCCTCCACCAGCGCGTCGAAGGTCGGGGCCAGCTCGGGCATATGAGTGCGGATCGCCTGGACGCACTGTGCGTACGTGGGTCGCGACGCTTCACCTTGACTCAGATACCAGCGTTGGTACGCGGGCCAGGCACCAGCGAACAAATCGAGCAGACGTCCGTCGAAGCCTGAATCGGCGTCGATGGACCGAAAGGAGGTGTCGAGCTCGACGACCTCCGGCTCGACATCTGGATGCATTGACTCCACCTGCGTCGCACGGACTTCTGCCAGAACGTATGCCGAGTATGCGGGATTCCCCTTCAAAATCCGCCGCAAACTCACCGGAATGGACCAAAGCCACCACCTATAGCCACGTGGCATGTGTCATAAGAAGATTCCCGCGCCCGAAGGTTGATCCCGACCTGTCCGCGGTTAGAGTCCCCGCGTGGACCTGAAGGAGTACGGCAGCTACGACGGCATGGGCCTTGCCGAGCTGGTCTCCACCGGCCAGGTCACTCCACGTGAGCTTGCCGACTGCGCGGTCGCCGCCACCGAGGCGATCAATCCCACGCTGGGCGCGGTCGTCGAGGTCTATACGGACCGGGTGGAGTCACTCGGTGACGACCTCCAGCCCGGACCGTTCCCTGGGGTTCCCACGATGGTCAAGGACCTCTTTCACGGTGAGGCGGGCAGGCCGTGCGGAAATGGGAGCCGACTTAGCAGCGACTGGGTCGTGTCGGTGGATACCGCGTTCTTCGATCGGATCAGGCGTAGTGGGTTGGTCAACGTCGGTCGAACGACAACATCGGAGTTCGGCATCTTGGGCACGACCGAGACATTGGCCGCCGGACTCACCTGCACGCCGTGGAGTTCGGATCACTCAGCTGGTGGGTCAAGTGGGGGCGCCGCCGCGGCCGTCGGTGCCGGCATCGTCCCAGTTGCATCTGCAAGCGACGGGGGCGGCTCGATTCGCATTCCTGCTGCGTCGTGCGGCGTCGTTGGACTGAAGACCTCACGCGGTCGTGTGACCTGGGGCCCGCAGATTGCTGAGGCGCTCGCAGGTTGGGCTGTTCACTTCATGGTCACCCGCTCAGTGCGCGACACGGCAGCGTTGTTGGACAGTCTCGGCGGACCGGCGCTTGGTGACCCGTTCGTGATACCAGGTCCGGAACAGCCATTCCTTACCGAGATCGGTGCGCCCGTCGAGCCGCTTCGCATTGCGTACTGGAGCAAGCCTTGGTCGGGGCAAGACGCCGATCCCGAAGTGGCCGCAGCCACGGAGCAGACCGCACGACTACTCGAGGCAATGGGTCATCACGTCGAGGAGACGACCCCGACGTTCGAATGGCAGCCGTTCTTGCGCGCCATGACCGATGTGTGGGCGGCCGACAATGCGCACACTGTCGACGGCCTCGCTGCCTACCTTGGCGTCACACCGGGGCCGGACAACCTCGAGCAATCCACACTGGCGGCCGTCGAGTACGGCCGCACAGTGACGGCCGGACAGCTGCTCGATGCAATGGGGCAGGCGAACACGCTGGCGCGGACGATGGGCTGGTTCTTTTCCACACACGACGTCCTGCTCACGCCCACCCTGGGACGCCAGGTGGCGCCCCTGCGGATGTATGACCCAAACGAGACCATCGAGCTGAGTCAGATGTTCGAGGTGTGGTCCGCATGGGAGTCCTTCCTCCCCGCCTTCAACGCGACGGGGCAACCAGCTATCAGCCTGCCGCTGTGCCACGGCGAGGCGGGCCTGCCCATCGCGATGCAACTGGTCAGTGGGTTCGGACAGGAGTCACTGCTGCTGCGGCTGGCGTCACAGCTCGAAGAGGCACGGCCCTGGCAAGGCCGCGTCCCGCCCATCCACGTCAGTCGCTGATCGCCGGGACCACAGACGCCGCCCTCCGCGCACGCACCGTTTCCAAATGATCTTTGGCCGTGGCCGAAGCGGACGAACTCGCAGGTTGTCGGGTTTTCCCATCCTTAAGGAGGGTATGAAACTTCAGATGAGGGCAACGGGCGACCATTAGTGGGCTGAGAGGCGACGGTGATGGAAGAATGTCGCGTGTGCAGGAAAGGGACGACCCGGCACCCGACCTGACGGTCCCCTGGGTTCTACCCAGCGGGCCGTCCAGCGTGACGTTGGCGCGCCGCGCTGCACGGCAGCAGTTGGCAGACCTGGGGCTCAGGTCGCCAGAGCTGCTCGACACCGTTGAGCTGCTGGTCAGTGAGCTGACCGCCAACGTGGTCAAGCACGTGGGCGGGCGGGCGACCCTCAAGATCGTACGAATTGCGGGTGTGATCCGGATCGAGGTATGCGACGCCAACCCAACCCGGGTCCCCGTGGAACGAGACATGGATGTCGACGCCACGAGTGGCCGTGGCCTACTGCTGGTCTCTAGTTTGGCAACGGCGTGGGGTTTCGATCGGGACGACGATGCCAAGTGCACCTGGGCTGAGATCGACTTGGCGAACTTCTCGCCCTCGAGCGCGTCGCGCTAGTCCTCACGCAACATCTGCTCGCGGAGGTCTGCGAGAGTTCTAGTCAGTAGCCGCGACACATGCATCTGCGAAATACCGAGTTCCTCAGCAATCTCGGTCTGCGTCATGTTTCGAAAGAAGCGCATCTCGATCATGCGGCGCTCACGTTCTGGAAGAGAGTCCATGAGCGGACGCAGAGCGTGGCGGTCCTCTACCCGCTCAATGCCGGCATCCACGGTGCCCACCACCGCGGCCAGCGGCACCTCGTCGTCGCTCGGATCAAGCAACGGGTCGATGCTTTGGGCGCTGTACGCCCGCCCGCACTCCAGCCCCTGCAGTACCTCGTCCTCGCTGATCGAAAGATGCCGTGCCAAGTCTTGAACGCTCGGAGACCTGTGGAGCGTCTGGGTGAGTTCGTCGGTCGCTTTGGTGAGCTCTAACCGCAGTTCTTGAAGCTGGCGGGGTACCCGGACAGCCCATCCTTTGTCGCGGAAATGGCGCTTGATCTCACCAAGGACCGTCGGCGTCGCGAACGTCGCAAACTCAAATCCGCGATCGCCGTCGAAGCGATCAGCAGCCTTGACCAACGCCAGGTACGCGACCTGGGTCAAGTCCTCCAGCGACTCACCTCGGCCCGCGAAGCGGCGGGCCAAGTGCTCGGCCAGGCCAAGGTGCGCTTGGACGAGCTCATCCCGTGACGCTGTATCGGTTTTCGTCATGGTGACCGACACTCAAAAGGCGGTATCAAGCACAGGACCTCGGTGGCGACTCACCGAAATGACGTGCTCGCCTGAATTGACCTCACTGCTCACCTCGTGTGCCAGCGCATTGAGGATGCTCCATGCAAAGCCCTCACCATGCGGTTGCTTTCCCGCAGGCAGCCGCGCTCTGAGCGTGAAGTGCACGGACTGGTCAATCGCCACCAGCTCGCAGCTCAAAGTCTCGGTCGCGCCGGAACTCAACAGAACAGAAGCTGCTTCATCGACAAGGATGCGGAGATCATCAATGTCGTCAAGAGAGAACTCCAGTCGACTTGCGACGACACCAACCGCTGCTCGTAGCACGGCAACATGCTCCGGCTTCGCCGGCACGGTGATTTTGATCGTGTCGGCCACCGGATCAGTCATCGGAGTTGGCCGCGGCGCTGGAAGCAGACAGCGACCTGACCGCCGAGTCTTCGTCATGGAAAACGTCAAAAACGGCGTCCATACCTGTCACCGTCAAGATTTTTCGAATCGTGCCATCTGGAACGACGAAGGCAAGGGCGCGCCCTGCGGCCCTGCAACGCCGATGGCAGCCAACCAGCTCTCCGATGCCGGTTGAGTCAATGAAGGAGACGCCCAGCAGGTCGATGACCAAACCGCCTGGGGCACCGGCTTCAGCCCGTTCGAGCCCTTCACGCAGCAAGGGGGCTGTGGCTAGATCGATCTCTCCGGAGGGCGCCACGATAGTGACGTCAGAGCGGTCCAATGGGGTTCTTTGATCAACAGTGAGCTCCACGCGCCCGAATTTACCCTGTCCGCCAAACGATCAAACCAGCACCAAGCCGAGGGCCGCGCGCTTTTGCGAGCCGGGGACTACTTCGCTGGCCAGCTGGGTAGATCAGCCGCATCTCAAACGGAGGTGGCGATATGACGATCCTGAAGTGGACGTCCCGGGTAGCCGTGGTCCTCACCACGGCGATCAGCGTATGGCGCTTGTGGAAGGCGTGGCGCATGCGAAGCGAGCCAGATGTAGCCGTCCTCGCGCCCACCGGCTCATAGAGGTTTGTCTGTTACTTGCCCCGGGTATCTGTGACCTGCAGTCGTGCGTTCGCCAAAGGACGCAACCCGCGACAGGAGAGCCTCATGGAGTTCGTGCTCTGGATACTCGCCGTCATCTTGGTGGTCGCCGG
>JBJMHG010000183.1:0-5779 GCA_045807485.1 Actinomycetes bacterium | reverse complement strand
TGCAAAAGCTTGACCCCTCCCTCAACGTCGACCCGGGAACGATGAACCCGTTCCAGCACGGTGAGGTATTCGTCACCGATGACGGAGCAGAGACCGACCTCGACATCGGCCACTACGAACGCTTCCTCGATCGCGAGCTGGCCGGGTCGGCGAATGTGACGACCGGGCAGGTCTATTCGACAGTCATCGCCAAAGAGCGCCGCGGCGAGTACCTCGGCGACACCGTCCAAGTGATTCCGCACATCACCAACGAGATCAAAGCTCGTATTCGCCGCATGGCCAACAACGATGTGGACGTCGTCATCACTGAGGTCGGCGGAACCGTCGGTGACATCGAGTCGCTGCCCTTTCTCGAAGCAGTTCGCCAAGTGCGACACGAAGTCGGGCGCGACAACACCTTCGTCGTCCACGTCTCGCTGCTGCCGTACATCGGCCCTTCCGGAGAGCTTAAGACCAAGCCGACGCAGCACTCAGTTGCGGCCCTTCGCAGCATCGGTATCCAACCGGACGCCATCGTGCTCAGGGCCGACCGTCCGGTACCTACGTCGATCAAGCGCAAAGTCGCCCTCATGTGTGACGTCGACGATGAAGCCGTCGTCGCCGCAGTCGACGCTCCGAGCATCTACGACATCCCGAAGGTCTTGCACAGCGAAGGACTCGACGCTTTCGTGGTCCGGCGGCTGGGGCTGCCTTTCCGGGATGTCGACTGGACCGACTGGGACGACCTGTTGCGCCGCGTGCACAAACCGGCATACGAGGTGACGGTCGCTTTGGTCGGAAAGTACATCGACCTACCCGACGCGTACCTGTCGGTGACCGAAGCTCTGAGAGCCGGAGGGTTTGCGAACGATGCCCGGGTGAACATCAAGTGGGTGACGTCGGATGAGTGTGCGACCACCGACGACGCTGCGAGACAGCTGAGCGGAGTTGACGCCGTCTGCATTCCGGGTGGATTCGGCGTGCGGGGCATTGAGGGAAAACTCGGGGCACTTCGGTATGCCCGCGAACACCAGATCCCCACCCTGGGTCTTTGTCTTGGCCTGCAATGCATGGTCATCGAGTTCGCACGCCACGTGGCGGGGCTCACCGATGCGAACTCCATGGAGTTCGACGACTCAACGCCGCATCCGGTGATCGCGACGATGGCAGACCAACGGGATGTCGTCGCTGGCGAGCGAGACATGGGGGGCACCATGCGGCTCGGGCTTTACCCGGCCAAGCTCGGTGACCACACCGTTGTCCGCGAGGTCTACGGCGAACCGTACGTCGAGGAACGGCACCGGCACCGCTTCGAGGTGAACAACGAATACCGCGACCGGCTGGAGCGGGCTGGGCTGTCGATCAGCGGTACCTCGCCAGACGGCCGACTAGTCGAGTACATCGAGCTTCCAACTGAAGTGCATCCCTACTACGTCGCGACGCAAGCGCATCCTGAGTTTCGTTCCCGACCCACCCGTGCGCATCCACTTTTCGCCGGACTGGTCGCAGCGGCGCTGCAGCGTAAGCCGGAACAGGTGGAGCTGCCAGAGGTGGCCTCGACCGCTGCAGAAGACACCGCCTCCGTCGGGTGACGATGACAACAGCATCTGCCGATGACGCCGAACGATTGCCACTGATCGATCAACCAGGTTCTCGGCCGGTTGTGCAGCGAGAGCACCGAGTACGTGGCGCCAAGTGGGACGTCGTCACCGACCGCGTACAGCTCGACGGCGACACCGAGGTAGCGCGTGATCTCGTTCTGCACCCTGGCGCGGTTGGGATTGTGACGCTGGATGACGAGGAACGAGTCACGATCATCCGCCAGTACCGGCATCCGGTGGCGGCTGACTTGTGGGAGATACCGGCCGGGCTTCTGGATGAGCCGGGGGAGTCCCCAGTGTCGACAGCGCAACGAGAACTGGTCGAAGAAGTCGGCCTTCGGGCGTCCACCTGGCACACGGTCGTCGATCTCTACTCATCACCTGGCATGAGCAGCGAGACCATTCGGGTGTTTCTCGCTCGCGGACTGTCAGAGGTCGATCCCGGCGACCGGCCGGAGCCCAAGGATGAGGAGCGTTTCCTGATCGTGCGTCGGGTTGACCTTGACGAGGCCATCGATCAGGTGATGGGTGGTCGGATCCACAACTCGTTGGCTGTTGCCGCGTTGCTCGCAACCGCCGAGGCGCGGCGACAAGGTTGGGGTTCGCTGCGTCCGGCAGACGATCGGTGGCCCGCTCCCACCTGGCCAATGGCATGAATATTGGGTCAGATCGGCTCGGATAGACTCCGGGCGCCCCTCTCACCGAGGGGGTGCGGTGGGCCCTGGAGAGGTGGCCCGCACGCTCTGGCTGTTCCATGGGGGTTCCCATGGTCATCAAAGGACGTTGATAGCCGTGAAGGTCGGCATCCCTCGCGAGGTCAAGAACCACGAGTACCGGGTGGCCATCACCCCAGCAGGTGTCCACGAACTCACCCGTCACGGTCACGAAGTCTTCATCGAGACCGACGCCGGTGTCGGCTCTTCGATCGTCAACGACGAGTACGTCTCAGCGGGCGCCACGATTCTTCCTACCGCAGATGACGTGTGGGGATCGGGCGAGCTGATTCTGAAGGTCAAAGAACCCATCGCCGAGGAGTACCACCGCATGCGCAAGGAGCAGGTGCTGTTCACGTACCTGCATCTGGCGGCGTCCCGCGAGTGCACCGATGCCTTGCTGTCGTCGGGTACTACCGCCATCGCTTACGAAACCGTTGAGCTCCCCGACCGGTCACTGCCATTGCTGGCGCCGATGTCCGAGGTGGCCGGACGCATGGGGCCGCAGGTCGGGGCCGCGACGCTTCAGCGCGCCAACGGCGGCCGAGGCACGCTGTTGGGCGGGGTTCCCGGTGTGAAAGCCGCGAAGGTCGTGGTGCTTGGTGGTGGCGTCTCCGGACTCAACGCAGCGCAGATCGCGGTAGGCATGGGGGCCAACGTCACGATCCTCGACATCAACGCCAAGCGTCTTGCCGAGATTGACCGCGTCTATCAAGGCCGGCTACAGACACTGATGTCGAGCTCGTACGCCATCGAGCAAGAAGTCGTTGAGGCAGACCTCGTGATCGGAGCGGTACTGATCCCCGGGGCCAAGGCTCCCAAGCTCGTGACGAACGATCTGGTCACCCGTATGAGGTCGGGTGCTGTGCTAGTCGACATTGCGATCGACCAAGGTGGGTGTTTCGAGGGGTCGCGTCCGACGACTCACGCCGATCCCACGTTCAAAGTGCACGACACCGTCTTCTACTGCGTCGCCAACATGCCAGGTGCGGTTCCGCACACCTCGACGTACGCGTTGACCAACGTCACGCTTCCCTACGCCGTGCAGCTGGCGAACCTCGGATGGCGCGAGGCGCTCCAACACAACGTCGCCCTACGCCCTGGGTTGAACACCCACGAGGGCCAGATCACCTACGAGGCGGTGGGCGAGGCATTCGGTCTGCCGACCGTCTCAGTCGATGACTTGATCACCTGACGCAGCACCAACTCAAGCAAGTGTGAGGGCCCTCGCCTGGTGCGGGGGCCCTCACACTGTCGATGGGCGGCTGGCTATGGTCCCAGCATGGGCACGGCCACGGGGATCGCGGAGGAGGTACCGCGAGCGGCTACACCCCTCAGCACCGCGCTCGGGCAGTACCTGGATCATCTGGCGGTCGAGCGAGGACTGGCCCGAAATTCCTTGACGTCGTATCGACGAGACCTCGCCCGCTATCAGGAGTTCCTGACCGAGGTGGGCGTGCATGCCCCAGGCGACGTGACCGAGGGACACGTCCTTGCTTTCCTCGGTCGGCTGCGCGAAGGAGATCCCGGGCACCAGCCGTTAGCCGCATCATCGGCCGCTCGCACCGTGGTCGCGGTCAGGGGGTTCCATCGCTTTGCCGCGCTGGAAGAGCTGACGAGCACCGACCCCGCCGCCGATGTGCGCCCGCCGGCTCCGCCCAAACGCCTGCCGAAGGCTCTGCGGATCGACCAGGTCGAGGCGCTCTTGGCGGCGACGGGCGAAGGGCACACGCCGAAAGAGCTTCGGGACCGCGCTCTGCTCGAGCTGCTCTATGGGACGGGAGCTCGCATCTCCGAGGCGGTCGGGCTCGACCTCGATGACCATGACGCTGAAGCCGCTGCACTGAAGCTTCGAGGAAAGGGCGGAAAGGAACGACTGGTCCCGGTCGGCCGCTATGCCACCGAAGCGGTCGAGGCGTACCTGGTCCGGGGCCGACCCGACCTGGCAGCCCGTGGTGCGGGGAGTCCGGCCCTCTTCGTCAACAGTCGAGGTGGCCGGCTCAGCCGACAGAGCGCCTGGACAGTACTTCGCTCGGCAGCTGAGCGCGCCAAGATCGGTGGCGAGGTGTCTCCGCACACGCTTCGGCACAGCTTCGCGACTCACTTGCTCGACGGTGGCGCAGACGTCCGCGTGGTCCAGGAACTGCTCGGGCATGCGTCGGTGACCACCACCCAGATCTACACCTTGGTGACCGTCGACTCGCTGCGTGAGGTGTATGCGTCAGCGCATCCGCGTGCCAGGGGCTAGTGCTGCTCAGCACCCTCAAGTAATGCTCGATCTTGCCGGTCCCTCGGCTTGCCGCCTAGAGTGCCGACGACTTGTCGTGAAGTCTCCGGAGAGGTTTATAGATCAGTGGTTATGTCGACAATTGATTCCTTAGCTGGCGGCGCAAGCTCGATCCCCATCTCCATCGACTCAGAAGTTGGCCCCACGGGTCGTCCGCGGCCGGTCTTCCCGATTCCCGAGCCGCTGGTCGAGCACGGTCCTGCGCGGATCGTGGCGATGTGCAACCAAAAAGGTGGCGTTGGCAAGACCACGACCACGATCAACCTGGGTGCTGCCCTGGCCGAGTTCGGCCGCAAAGTGTTGCTGGTCGACTTCGACCCCCAGGGCGCTCTTTCGGTCGGGCTGGGGGTGAATCCCCACGAGCTGGACCGTACGGTCTACAACCTGCTGATGGACCGGGGCGTTGAGGCCGAAGACATTCTGCTCAAGACCAACACCCCCGGTATGGACCTGCTCCCAAGCAACATCGACCTGAGTGCGGCCGAGGTGCAGCTGGTCGGCGAGGTGGCTCGTGAGCAGACTCTCGGTCGCGGACTCGAGCCGGTCGTGGCTGACTACGACTATGTCCTGATCGACTGCCAGCCTTCGCTGGGGCTACTGACGGTCAATGCGCTCACCGCCGCCGACGGCGTGATCATTCCGCTCGAGTGCGAGTTCTTCGCCCTGCGCGGCGTGGCGCTCTTGATGGACACCATCTCCAAGGTGACTGAGCGCCTTAACCCTCAACTTGAACTCGACGGCATTCTCGCCACCATGTATGACAGTCGAACCACCCACGGCCGCGAGGTGCTCGCCCGAGTGGTCGAGGCCTTCGATGAGCGCGTCTTTCATACCGTGATCAGTCGCACCGTTCGGTTCCCCGAGACCACCGTTGCAGGCGAGCCGATCACGACATATGCCACCAAGTCTGCTGGGGCTGCGGCCTACCGCCAGCTGGCGCAGGAGGTGATCGCCCGATGAGCCGGCGCGCGTCGCTCCCCGGTGCGAACGAGCTCTTTCGGACGACGTCGTCCTCCGCGGCGCTCGTGGAGGCGTCCGAGCGTCCGGTCGCGCCGAACTTGCGCCAGTCTCCACAGGCTCAGTCCCCAGTAGGGGACTCGAACGTAGGGGCCTCGAACTCACCCTCAACTAAAGGTTCTATGTCGGGCGGTGCCCCTTCCCGGAGTAGCAGTTCCGGGAGCGGACCATCCGGTCGGCAG
>JBJMHG010000182.1:0-11742 GCA_045807485.1 Actinomycetes bacterium | reverse complement strand
GAAGTTGCCAGAACATCTCATCGTGGTGGGGTCGGGCGTCACCGGTGCTGAGTTTGCCGGCGCCTACCAGGCCTTGGGAACCCACGTGACGTTGGTGTCATCGAGAGATCGCGTGCTTCCTGGCGAAGACGCTGACGCAGCCTCAGTGATGGAGCGGGTGTTCGAAGACCGCGGCATGACGGTGCTCTCACGCGCGAGAGCTGTGAGTGCCACCAACAATGGCCCCGACGTCACTGTGCAGCTCGAAGACGGACGCACGGTCACCGGTTCGCACGTCCTTATGGCGGTCGGTTCGGTCCCCAACACCGAGGGCATGGGTTTGGCTGAGGCAGGCGTGACCTTGGATGAGCGCGGGTTCATTCGCGTCGACAGAGTGAGTCGGACGAGCACTCGCGGCGTCTACGCGGCTGGTGACTGCACCGGTGTTCTCATGCTGGCGTCCGTCGCGGCGATGCAGGGCCGGATTGCAATGAAGCACGCACTTGGGGAAGCGGTACAACCGCTTGATCTGTCAGTGGTCTCGAGCAACGTTTTCACCGACCCCGAGATCGCCACTGTCGGCGTCACTCAACAACAGGTCGACTCGGGCGAGGTCAATGCAGCACAGGTCAAGCTGCCGCTCGACACGAACGCCAGAGCGAAGATGCAGGACTTCCGGTATGGGTTCGTCAAGCTCTTCTGCCGGGTCGGCACGGGAATCGTGATGGGCGGAGTAGTCGTTGCGCCTCGTGCCAGCGAGCTGATCTACCCGGTGTCACTTGCTGTGCGGCTTGGGCTCAACGTCGACCAAGTAGCTGACGCGTTCACGGTGTACCCATCAATGTCGGGCTCAGTCTCCGAAGCCGCCCGACAGCTGCACCTGCGGAGCTGACCTGCGCCGGGAGACGGAATGTGACTCCAAGGGCGCCGACTCACATGCTGGGGGCGAGGAGGTGCCCACCCTCGAGCAGGCCCAAGGACACTTCCACTGTCCTGGCCAGGCGAAGCAGGGTGGCCTCGCTGCCGGGAACACCCGTGACCGCCAGACCAACTGGTAGCCCCCCGACGAAACCGACCGGGACGCTGAGAATCGGATAGCCGGCAACTGCTGGCGCTGTGGTGCAGTCACCGCCATCGCCGTAGTCGCCGAGGATTGGGTCGATGAGTGGAGCGGGCGGAAAGGCCGGGGACACCAGGGCATCCAACTGGTGTTCGCCGGTGATCGAGTCGAGTCCTTCGACACGGACCAGCTGGTCCAGTCGCTCACGAGTCGAGCGATACATGTCGGAGTCGAGCGGAGTTGTTGACTCAGCAATCAGAGCTGCTGCTTGCTCCAGGTACTCCTGGCCGAACCAAGTCAGCTCCTGTTCGGCGTGTGCGTTGTTGAACGCCACGATCTCGGCGATCGACTGCGGGCCAAGAGGTCGCTGTGCGCTTTGGTGCCTTTCAGCGAGATAGCGAGTCAGGCCGTCGGCGAACTCGTAGAGCAGAACCCGCTCGATATCTGACTCGAGTGGTGCAGGGAACTTCACCGCGGGGACGTCGTCAATGAGAACCACGCCCGCTGCGCCGAGCTGGTGCAGCACCGACTCGACCACGGCGTCCGACGCAGCGTGGGAACCGAAGTGGTCACGAACAACCCCAACGCGCAAGCCCGCGGCGCCATCGTCGATGCCTGATGTGAACCGGGCATCGCTGCCGCCACCAGTTGTACCAGCGCTCATGACGTCGAGCAGTGCTGCGGTGAGGCGGACACTTCGCGACATGGGACCTGGTGCGTCCTGAATGGATGAGATCGGAACGATGCCGACACTGGGAAGAAGTGATGCCGAAGGCTTGAAGCCCACGACGCCGCAATAGCTGGCGGGGCAAATGATCGACCCGTCAGTCTCGGTCCCCACCGCGAGTGGCGAGATTCCGGCGGAAACCGCCGCCCCAGAGCCGGAGGACGATCCGCCGGCGCTGCGCGCAGGTTCCCAAGGGTTTCTGGTGAGGCCACCGCGGCCGCTCCATCCACTGAGGCCGTGCGGTGACCGGAAGAAAGCCCACTCGCTCAAGTTCGACTTGCCGAGGATCACCAGCCCAGCGTCGCGGAGCCGACTGACGACAGCTGCGTCATGAGCTGGCCGGTCAGCAACCATCGCGAGTGAACCAGCCGTGGTAAGCATCGAGTCTGCTGTGTCGATGTTGTCCTTCACCACGACGGCGAGGCCGTGCAGCGGACTGCGAGGCGTTCCGTTTTGCACCTCGGTATCGCGCTCCATCGCGATGGACATGGCATCTGGGTTGAGTTCGATCAAAGCTCTGATCGCAGGATCTGTGGCATCGAGTGCCCCTGACCGCTCGAGCTGATGGTCGACCTGCTCGGCGGCAGAAAGATCGCGCAGAGGTAGCTCAGCCGCAGTGAACAGTTCCGCGGAGGGCAGCCGGGTCGCCATAGGGTCACTCTCGCAGAGTCATCTGATTCACAGGGTCAAAGACGCATCGTCGGGTCGATGGGAGCACCGTGCGCATCGTGGTCGTGGGAGCAGGCTTTGCTGGTTTGATGGCGGCGACGAGCCTGCAGCGGGCAGGGCACGAGGTGGACGTGCTCGAGGCACGTGATCGTGTCGGGGGCCGGGTGTGGTCTCAAGAGCTGAACCCCGGTGACCCTCGGACGGTGGTCGAACGCGGTGCCGAGTTCGTCCTCGACGGGTACGACGTCATGGCCGCTGTGGTGGCCGAATGTGACCTGTCACTGGCCGGCATGGGCATGAGCTACTACGTGCGAGAGCCGCGGGGCGGCGTCCAGACTTCGGCGCGCGAGGTCGCCGAGTGTGCCTCCGTACTGCGGACCGCGGCCGCAGGGCTCGATCCCATCACTCCGCTCAGCGACGTTGCCCACGCACTTGAGTCATCCGTCGACGATGCCGCCCTCGCGGCTTTGCTGTCGCGTCTTGAAGTCACCAACGGGGCGCCGCTCAGCCAGCTCACGGCCGCGGCCGCGTCTGATCTCACGGTTGCCTTCGACGCCCACCCCTCGACCCGGGTAGATGGCGGAAACCAGCGGCTGGCCATCGAGCTGTCCTGCCGCCTGCACAAGGCCGTGCGGTTCGGTGAAGTGGTACGTCGGATCGAGTGGAGCGATCGATCGGCCCGGGTACTGACCGACGTTGGCGCCCTCGAGGCGGATCGAGTGGTTCTCAGCGCGCCATTGGTGGTCACGAGGCAGTTTGAGTTCGAGCCGGCCCTACCGGCTGCGGTTGTGGACGTGTGGGCGCGCGCCGGTGTGAGCCACGCCGCGAAGCTGCACGTGCCGCTAGTCGACGGGGCGAGCTCGGGCCCATCGGCGGTGCAGTCGGTCCCGGACCGGTTCTGGACATGGACAGCAAGTGATGGTTCAGGGCACATACAGCCAGTTCTGCACTGTTTCTCTGGTTCTGAGCCGGCGTTGACCGCTCTTGGGGTCGAGGCCGGTGCGCGACGCTGGACCGAGCGCGCGCGTGACCTTCGCCCAGAGCTAGAGCTCGACATCAACCGCGCGCTCCTGACGACGTGGGCCGATGACCAATTCGCGCAGGGGGTGTACGAGTACACGACCTCCGCATGGCGGCCCACAGATGACGACGTTTTGCGAAGGCCGGTCGGCACGGTCCACTTCGCCGGCGAGCACACCGCCGGGGCCTGGGCAGGTCTGATGGAAGGAGCGCTGCGGTCAGGGGTGAGAGTGGCGCAGGAGATCAAATAGACATCTAAAGTTGTTCACGAGTTGTGCATCCAAACCGGCCGAACAACCTGAAGTAGAGCTATCAGGCGGATTGCCGCTCGGGCTCCGCCGCTCGTTCGGGAGTGATGGACATGCTCAGCTCACGCAGCTCCGGATTCCGCCTGGTGGCAGCAGCCGCCATGGCGGCGCCGCTCGCTTTCCTGCCGGTCGGCTCGGCGCAGGCCGCCGACGACGCCGAGGTCTCGGTTCTGCACGCCATTCCAGACGTGACTGTTGATGTTTACGTCAATGGCGACCTCACCTTGGACGACTTCAAGCCAGGGGACCTGGCCGGACCTCTCGACCTGCCGGCGGACACGTACTCGGTTGAGATCACTGACAGCAAGGACAAGAAGACCGTGCTGCTCGGCCCGGCCGACGTCACGGTGCAGGCCGGTGGCAACTACACGATCGTCGCGTACCTGGACGCCAAGGGGAAACCCACTGTCAAGCCCTTCGAGAACGACATCTCGACTGTGGCCGCTGGCCAGGCACGGGTGACGGTTAGGCACACAGCTGCTGCTCCGGCCGTCGATGTCAACGCGGACGGAACGGCGCTCGTCACCAACCTCACCAACGGTGAGGAGGCAGTGGCAGACGTCCCGACCGGTGGCTACAAAGTTGACATCGTCCCCGCCGCGGGTGGCAAGGCGGTCTGGTCTGACAACGTCGAGCTCGCCGAGGGTGTGAACACGATCGCCTACGCCTGGGGTTCGCTGGAGGACGGAACCTTCGACGTCGCGGTACAGACCATCGACGGCCTGCACTCCGCACCGGGAGCCGTTGACGCCGGCGAGGTCGGCCTTGCTGACCAATCGAGCACTAGCCCCTGGCTGGTAGCCGCGCTTGTCGGCTCCCTGGTTATCGGTTCGGCAGCTGCTGTTCGACTCGTTCGGGCTCGAGGCTGACGCTGCGCCGGCCATCGATGCCGTACGGCCGCTCCACCACCACGGCGACCATCTTCGTGGTCGCCGTGGTGGTTGCGGTCTGTAGTGCGTGGGCACTGATCAGTCAGCCGCCGATGAGGTCCATCGCGACGCCCACGACGGCGCCCGGCCAGCCGACGCGACCTCCTCAGGCGGACGTTTCACCGAACGGCGCGCGAGCGGCGTCCCCCACCCCGTCACCACCGCTCGTTCCCGAGCAGCTGAACATCCCTGCGATCGGCGTCGACGCATCCGTCGTTCGCTCCGGAGTCACGAGGAACGGTGACGCGGAGATCCCGGCCGACGGAGACGTGATCGGGTGGTACCAATACAGCGACGCCCCGGGCTCGACAACGGGCAGCACGGTGCTGATCGGTCATCGCGACACGAACGCCGAGGGCCCCGGCGCCCTGTTCGACCTCGACCTGCTTTCCGTGGGAGACCAGATCGCCGTGAAAGCCGGACGCCGCACCCTCGGCTATCGGGTCACCGCCGTCAGAAGCGTCGCAAAAGCCAGTCTCCCGCCGTCATTGTTCCGACGACAGGGTCCACCTCAACTGGTCGTGATCACCTGCGGTGGCGCCTACCTCCCCGATGCCGGCGGGTATCAGGAAAACCTCTACGTCAAAGCCGTCCCTGAGAGGGGTTGACCTGCGCGATACAAGTCGCGGAGCAGCATGACCTCGGCGTTGTGGTGCAGCATCTCGCGGTTGATGTGCAGCACCAGTGCGGCCATGGGTGCTTCTGCAAACGGTCCTTCGCTGGGTCCGCAAGGCTGAGACAGCCCATCGTGCCCAAGCGAGGTAACGCCATCACTCCACCGTTCGTAGACCGCGTCGAGCTGAGTGAGAGCCGCACTGGCTGTTCCAGCAAAGGCGAAGTCTGCGATGGAAACGGGCGGTCCACCGAAGTGCGAGTGCACACGCTCGCCCAGCACCTCGACGATCATGTGGCCCAACCTCCAAGCGATGGTGGTCACCGGAGCGGGCGTCGGTTCGTCCTCGGCATGCTCGATGCGGTACGGGCCAGATCCCCAAAGCTGCGCAGCAGTCGCGCTGTTCTGAGGGCGGACGCTCCAACAGTGCGGGACGGGCTCCCAGAAGTACTCGTCGTCGGTGAGTGAGTCCAGACGCGGGCGAGCCACGAAGCGCCAGTGCCAGTCCAGCTGGTCAAGCAGCTCGCGATTCCAGTCGACTGCCACGCCAGCTGACACGCGATCAGTTGGAGTCTTTGATCGAGCAGATCGTCGTGCCGGCGCTCAAGGTCTGACCGATTTCTGCGCCGAGCCCGCTGATAACGCCTGCCTTGTGTGCGTTAAGCGGTTGCTCCATCTTCATCGCCTCGAGGACCACCACGAGCTCGCCGGCTTCGACCTGCTGGCCTTCCTCGACGGCGATCTTCACGATGGTCCCCTGCATCGGACTGGTGAGATCGTCGCCGGACGCCGCCGCCGCAGAGCCCTTCTTGGCGCTGCGACGCGGCGCCGCTTTTTGTCCGGACGTCGCCGTGCTCGTGGATGCCATTCCAAGTGAGGCCGGAAGCGTCACCTCGAGCCGTTTGCCGCCAACTTCGACGGTGACGGTCTCGCGTTCGGGTACTTCTGCTGGTTCGCCAGAAGAGACGAACGGCGGAATCGTGTTGTCGAACTCGGACTCGATCCACCGTGTGTGTACGGCAAACGGCTCGGTTGGATCTGCGGGCGTGAATGCTGGGTCATCCATCACGACCCGGTGGAACGACAGAGCCGTCGCCATTCCGTCAACTTCGAACTCGGCCAGGGCTCTGCGGGCGCGCTCTACTGCCTGTTGCCGATCAGCGCCGGTGACGACCAGCTTGGCGAGCAGGGAGTCGAAGTTCTGGCCAATCACCGTCCCGGTCTCGACACCCGCGTCCAGTCGTACTCCTGGTCCAGACGGCGGGTGCCAAACGGAGACCTGGCCGGGCGCAGGCAGGAAGTTGCGTCCGGGATCTTCGCCATTGATGCGGAACTCAAAGGAGTGCCCGCGGATCTGCGGGTCGTCGTAGCCGAGCACTTCACCATCGGCGATGCGGAACATCTCACGCACCAGGTCGATGCCTGCGACTTCTTCGGTGACCGGGTGTTCCACCTGCAGTCTGGTGTTGACCTCAAGGAAGGAGATCGTGCCGTCTTGCCCCACAAGGAACTCACACGTTCCAGCACCGACGTAGCCGGCCTTGCGAAGAATTGCCTTCGATGCGCGATACAGCTCGGCGGTCTGAGCATCGGAGAGGAATGGTGCTGGAGCCTCCTCGACGAGCTTCTGATGACGTCGCTGAAGTGAACAGTCGCGGGTCGAGACCACGACGACGTTTCCATGTTGGTCCGCAAGGCACTGCGTCTCGACGTGACGAGGTCGGTCGAGGTAGCGCTCGACGAAACACTCACCGCGCCCGAAGGCGGCCACAGCTTCACGAACTGCTGATTCGTACAGGGCTGGGATCTCCTCCAGGGTGCGGGCCACTTTGAGCCCGCGACCGCCCCCACCGAATGCCGCCTTGATGGCCACTGGGAGCCCGTACTCTTGTGCGAACGCGACGACGTCATCAGCACCGGACACGGGATCTGCGGTCCCCGGGACCTGGGGAGCGTCGACCGCCTGAGCAATGTGGCGTGCCTGCACCTTGTCGCCCAGCGCGCGGATCGCCGCGGGCGGCGGACCGATCCAGATCAGGCCGGCGTCGATCACTGCCTGGGCGAACTCGGCGTTCTCGGAGAGGAAGCCGTAGCCAGGATGAATCGCATCGGCACTTGCCCGCTTGGCGATGCCAAGAACCTTGTCCATGTCGAGGTAGCTGGAGGCGGGTGTGTCGCCCTCGAGTGCGTACGCCTCGTCAGCGCTGCGCGCGTGAAGAGCGTCTCGGTCGGAGTCGGCGTAGATGGCGACGGAGGCGAGACCAGCGTCACGGCAGGCTCGGGCAACTCGAACAGCGATCTCTCCGCGGTTGGCGATCAAGACCTTGTGCACGAATACTCCTTGCCGTTCCAGTCGCCGGTTCTCGCGCAGTCTAGGGGCGGGACGCTCACTTGAGCCCCCAGAGGGTCGGCACTCCGACACCTACGTGCGCCAGCATGGATCGCAGCAGCGGTAGCGAAAGCCCGAGGACGGTACCTGGGTCACCGTCGATGCTCTCGACGAACCATCCCCCGAGTCTGTCCAGAGTGAACCCTCCGGCCACTAGTAACGGCTCCCCAGTGGCGACGTAAGCCATGATCTCGGCATCTGTGGGGTTACCGAAACGCACCTCGGCGGACGCCAACTCGTGCCGACTTTGCCGTTGCCCATCCATCTTCACAAGCGAGTGTCCGGTGTGCAGGACGCCGCGGCGTCCCCGCATCGACTTCCATCGTTCGACGGCGGTCGCAACATCGGGGGGTTTTCCGTGCGCTTCGCCGTCGAGCTCGAGGACGGAGTCGCAGGCCAGCACCAAAGTGACCGGTGGTGCGTTACCCGCGCCGACGGTGTCGGCAGTCGCGAGGCGGTCAACAACAGCGGCCACCTTGTGGCGGGCAAGAAGGAGAGCCACCTCGCTTGGCGCCCCAATCACTGCATCTTCGTCGACTCCGCTCACGATCACTTCCGGATCGACACCGGCGGATCGCAGCAGGGCAAGACGGGCAGGCGAGGCGGACGCCAGAACGAAGCGCAGCGCTGGTGTCCTTGCGTGCAACGTCATCGAGGAAGCGAGGAGGCACGCCAGGCACCTGGTGCTGGATGAAGCGGCGGGCGCACTTGTCGCGAGCGCGAGGCCCAGAGTGACCGCTTCGTGCGCTGCTCGGTTGCCACCTGTGCCATGCGTGCAGCGATGACAGCTACTACCGCAGCCACCTCGTCGGGTTCGGGATTGCCGCGGTCGACGCGCAGCACCACCTCAGAGGCGCCAGTGGACTGGTTCTGGTGCTTGCTCACAACGGGATGTTGCCGTGCTTCTTGGGCGGCCTGCTGGCACGTTTGGTACGCAGCATCCTAAGTGCGCGCATCACCTGCAAGCGGGTCGCTGACGGCTCGATGACGGCGTCGATGTACCCCCGTTCTGCTGCGAGGTAGGGGTTGAGCAATGCGTCCTCGTAGCTCTCGATCAGGGCGGCGCGGGTCTCCTCGAGGTTGCCGCGCTCGGTCGCTTCGGCGATCTCCTTGCGATGCAAGATATTCACGGCGCCCTGTGCTCCCATCACCGCGATCTGCGCCGAAGGCCATGCGAGGTTGACATCGGCTCCCAGGTGTTTGGAACCCATGACGTCATAGGCACCGCCGTAGGCCTTGCGCGTGATGATGGTGACCAGTGGCACGGTCGCTTCGGCGTATGCGTAGATCAGCTTCGCGCCGCGACGGATGATGCCGTCCCACTCTTGGTCGGTGCCAGGAAGGAAGCCGGGGACATCGACGAGCGTCAAGACCGGCACGTTGAAGGCGTCGCAGGTGCGGACAAAGCGAGCCGCTTTCTCTGAGGCGTCAATGTCGAGGGTGCCAGCAAACTGCATGGGTTGGTTGGCGACCACCCCGACAGAGCGGCCGTCGACTCGTCCGAAACCGATGATGATGTTCGGAGCGAAAAGAGGCTGGACCTCAAGGAAGTCACCGTCGTCGACGATGGCCTCGATGACGGTGTGCATGTCGTACGGCTGGTTCGCTGAATCTGGGATCAGCGTGTCAAGCACGACATCTTCTGCCGTGATCTCATCGGCCGCCTCTGATGCGAATGCCGGAGGCTCGTCAAGGTTGTTGCTCGGCAAGAAGGACAGCAGCTGCTGAGTCAGCTCGAGCGCCTCTTGTTCACTCGCTGCCATGAAGTGCGCGACGCCGCTCTTGGCCTGGTGCGACCGCGCGCCACCGAGCTCCTCGAATTCGACGTCTTCGCCCGTGACGGTCTTGATGACCTCCGGCCCCGTGATGAACATGTGTGATGTTTTGTCGACCATCACGATGAAGTCGGTGATGGCGGGGGAGTACACGGCTCCGCCGGCACACGGCCCCATGATGAGCGAGACCTGCGGGATAACGCCGGACGCCTGAACGTTCCGGTAGAAGATCTCGCCGTAGAGAGCAAGTGAAGCCACACCCTCTTGGATGCGCGCTCCGCCTGAGTCGTTGATCCCGACGACAGGGGCACCAGTCTTGAGTGCCATGTCCATGACCTTCACGATCTTCTCGCCGAAGACCTCTCCCAGTGATCCGCCGAAGACGGTGAAGTCTTGTGCGAAGACGAAGACCTGGCGCCCGTCGACAGTGCCGTACCCGGTGACGACGCCGTCGCCGTAGGGGCGTTTGTCCTGCATCGCGAAGGCATGGGCGCGGTGCCTTGCCAGCTCGTCGAACTCGACGAAGGTGCCAGGGTCAAGGAAGGCCTCGACCCGCTCTCGGGCCGTGAGCTTGCCTCGTTGGTGCTGTGCCTCGACCGCCCGAGCCGACCCGGCGTGCACCGCTTCGTCCAATTTGTGGCGAAGCTGAGCCAGTTTGCCGGCTGTGCTGTGCAGATCCACGCCCTCAGGGGCGGCTGCAGGGTCGACACTGGCATCCACACTGGGATCGACACTGGGATGGACACCGGGACCGACACTGGGATCGGCAGCCATGGGCACTCCGTGGTAGCGGGTACGGAAGGGGACGAATCGTTGCTGGCCAGCGTAGCGACGCCGCAGCAGGGCGTTCAGTTGCGTGGGCCACGGGTCGATACTCGAGCGGGAGACTGATGCCATGACCGAGCCGAAGGGACCGGAAGGTTCCGCGGGGGTTGACGCTCGACCGGCCATTCCGGCGTCGATGCAGTTGACCGCCGGACCGCCAGCTTCGCCCCAGAGCCGGGCGCGGAGTGAGGCTCGGTTGCGCGCGCTGAGCGATGTCGGCCGTGCCGGCGTAGGCCTTCCCAAACGGGAGGCCACGAAGCAGATCCTCCTCGCTGCGATGCGGGCCTGCGACGCCAACTGTGCCTCACTGGGCGTGTGGATACCCGAGCGACAGGTGTTGCGCGCCATTCTCAATGTCGGCGAGCTGGCCGCATGGGAGGAAGAGGAGCCCGAGGACGAGGTGTACGAAGCTGACCAGAGCACCTGGCTGGCCGGTATGACGGGCGGACTGCTGGGGGCGGTTCTGTGTCTGGATGACGCAGAGATCGCGCAGGACGACCGCGAGTACCTCGAGCTCTTGGGAAAGCACAGCTCGATCAGCGTCCCACTGCTCTACGGAGGGTCATGGTGGGGCGAGCTCTTCGTCGCACGCAAGGTCGACCGCGATCCCTTCACCTTGGACGACCTCGACTGGGTGTCAGCTGTTGCCGCCCAGGTCAGTGCAGCGCTGGAATCAGTCGACCACGCTGCCAAGGTCGAGCTATTGGCACAGACCGACCCGATGACCGGTTTGGCCAATCGCCGCGCGCTCAACCAGTGGCTCGAAGACGCGATGCGCGAGTGGTGCGACCGCAAGATTCCGATCGGGCTGGCGGTCGTCGATCTGAACGGTCTCAAGCGAATCAACGACGACCAAGGGCATGATGCTGGAGATCGAGTGCTCCGCCAGCTCGCCGAAATCCTGCAACGCTCAGCAACGCGCTTCGACAACGCCATGGTGGCCAGGCTTGGTGGAGACGAGTTCTGCGTCGCAGTCAGCGGGTTCGACGCAGCAGACCTGGTCATCGCAGCAACCGAAGCGTGCAGTGACGGATGGGAGCTGCTGCCGCACGGGCTCGCGTGCGGAGTCGTGATCACCACCGATGCGGTCGGTGCTGTGGAGTTTCCTGCCAGGTTGCTGAGGCTCGCCGACGCTGTGCAGTACCGCGCGAAAAGGATCCGTTCGCGCGTGCCTGTCGTGGCCGGACGTGTGCTTTCGCCAGAGCAGTCGATCTCGCTCACCGATGCAGATGAACCGGCTGTTCCAGATCGCCGAATCTTTCGGGGGCGCGATGAGTCGACCCTGGGTCATCTGACTGACGCGGCTCTGCGAGCCCTCGACCAAGCGCATCACGAGACGACGCGAGCACGTCTCGGCCTCGTGGCCGATCTGCTGACCCACCACGTCGATGGCTTGGGATGGTGGATCTCGTTTAACGCCGCCCGGTCCGAGGCCGTGCGGACGGTTG
>JBJMHG010000181.1:0-9726 GCA_045807485.1 Actinomycetes bacterium | reverse complement strand
TCGGCGCTTCGACGCTGAAGCACTGCCGACGCTCGGCCCAGGCCAGCCAACCGAGCAGTTCGCTGTCCGCACCGGGGCGTCCAATCACTTGAAGGCCGATGTGATGCCCGGTGGCGTCGCGTCCTGCCGGCACCGCGAGTGTCGGCAGCCCCGCCAGGGTTGCGAAGGTGGTGACTTCCATCCACCGGTGGTAAGTGCTCATGGTGGTGCCGGAAATGCTTGACGGCCAGGCCTGCTCGGCCGGGAAGGGCCATGTCTGAGCAGTCGGGAGGAACACCAGATCGACGTCCTCGAAGAGACGGGACGTGGCCCTCCGTAACGCTGTGACCGCTAGCGCCGCACGTTCTCTGTCCACATCGGTGAGTCGTCGATAACCGTCGATCTCCCACTGTGCCTCGGGCTTCATGCAGGCGATCTCGTCCTGCGAGAACTCCGCCGCCAGCCAACCACCGACCGAGTCGTGTCTGATCGTGAGCCAAGTGGGCCAAAGCGAGCCAGGACCAGCGAAGCCCTCACCGAGAGGTATCACGCGATCTTGCAGCGACGGAGACCAACGCTCGGACGCCGACCGACACACGTCCAGGATCCCGGCTTCGAATGGCATGGCCCCACACACGTCGCCCAGCCACGCGACACGAGGCTCGTCGCTGTCAGCACGCTCAGCGACGCCAACTTCCGCACCCGGTTCGGCCATCGTTCTCAACAAAGCTGCAAGGTCCGCGGTCGTCCGAGCAATCGGGCCCTCCACGGCAAACCCAGGCGACTTTGGGTCGTCACCGCGATCCAGCACGACGCCCGGACTCGGTCTCATCCCAAGGACCCCGTTCCAACCGGGCGGATTCCGCAATGAACCCATGAAGTCACTGCCGTCTGCGACCGGTACGAGGCCGGACGCCACGGCCACCGCGGCACCACCGCTGCTTCCGCCCGCGCTGCGAGTCGGATCAGCCACGTTCACGGTGGTCGGCGCGACTTGGTTGTAGCTATGGGATCCCAGACCGAACTCCGAAGTGTTGGTCTTGCCCACAACGATCGCGCCAGCTCGCCGCACTCGGCGCACAAAGGCCTCGTCACTGTCGGCAGGAGGGGTGTCGACTGGTGCACGGAAGCCGAGCGTGGTGGGGAGGCCGGCCGCGTCTACCAGGTCTTTCACGGCGTACGGAAGGCCATGCAGCCAACCCTGCCAACCCCCGGCGTCCAGTTCGGCGTCCATGTCGGTTGCCTCGCGCAACAGGTCTTCATCCGATTTTCGAGTAACCAACGTGTGGAAGACCGGCTCGAGGTCTACGACCCTCTGCAGGTGCACCTGCATGATCTCTACACACGTGACCTTGCGCGTATGGACCATCGCGCTGACCTCCAGCGCGGATAGGTCAACGAGATTTCGGGTCACGGCTGCTCGACCAAAGCCTCTCGCAGCAACGACTTCTCGACCTTTCCCATGGCATTCCGTGGTAGTTCGTCGACGATGACGATGCGTTTCGGAACTTGATATCCGGCCAGCCGCTCACGTGATAGCAGGCGCAGTCGATCACCGTCGGCATCAGCTCCCGGTTTCAGCACGACGACGCCCATGACCCGTTCACCGAGGTCAGCGTCCGGAACTCCAACAACTGCGGACTCACGAACCCCCGGAAGCGAGTCCAAGACTGACTCGACGTCAGCCGGGTAGACGTTGAGTCCACCGGAGATGATGAGGTCCTTCACGCGCCCGACCAGAAACAGGTAGCCGTCTGAGTCGAACCGCCCCAAGTCACCTGTCCGAAACCATCCGTCAGCGGTGAACACCTGGTCGTGAAGCTCCGGCTGCCTCCAGTACCCACTGAAGACGTTTGGCCCACGTACCTCCACTTCCCCAGCACCTTCGCGCGCCGTGTCTGTGCCGGCTATGCGGACGTCGACTCCAGCGAGCGGCCGTCCCACAGATCCCGGCTTACGGCGTCCATGCAACGGATTCGACGTGAGCATGGACGTCTCAGTCATTCCGTAGCGTTCCAACACCTCGTGGCCGGTGCGACTAGCAACCTCCTGATGGAGACGGGGAGTCATGGGCGCCGACCCGGAGACCAGCAGCCGAAGTGAGCCGGTACTGGTGGGATTGAATCTCGGACTGTTGAGCAGCCGGGAGTAGTGAGTAGGAACACCCATCAAAACTGTGCAGGGGGTCTCGCCGGCTATCACATCGAGCACCGTGTCGACGTCGAACCGCGGCACCACGGTCATCGATGCGCCACTGCCAAGAGCACAATGCACTGCCACGAACAGCCCGTGAGTGTGAAAGAGCGGAAGCACGTGGGCTAGGTGGTCCTCTGGAGTAAAGCCCCAAGCGTCGATCAAGGTGAGTGCGTTGTGCGCAAGGTTCCGATGCGTCAGCAGGGCACCCTTTGGTCGTCCAGTGGTTCCAGAGGTGAAAAGAATCGCCGCTCCATCGTGTGACTGGACTGCCGGGAGTGGCGCGTCGGACAGGCTGAGATCGAGCAGCGTTCCATGGCCATTCTCGTTCAAAGTGAAGTCAGCCCACGGACCATCGAGCTTGGCGCAAGCCGGGTCGCGAATGAATACGGCCGCGTCTGCATCACTCAGGAACCCATGCACCTCCGTCTCCGCGTAGTCAGGGTTGATTGGAACCTGAATCGCTCCGCACCGGAGCAGCGCCAGGTGCAAGGAAATGGCCTTCATTGACTTGCGCACCTGGAAGGCAACGCGATCACCAACAACGACGCCTCGGCTGATCAGCCGTTGGGCAAGCTGACGACTGTCGGCCTCGAGTTCGCTGTAGGTCACCGTCGCCCCGTTAACGCCCCTGAGTGCAATCGAGTCGGCCGGGCGGGCAGCTGCGATGAGCAGGTCGTGCACCACCGGATCACCGACTTTGCCGGGCGAGCTGACCTCTCCCTGGCCGGGCTTCATCACGGGCGCGAGGCTATCGACATGACCCGGATATGAGACCCAGAACGTCTTGGTCCTTCCCTCAGGCGCAGCGGTAGAGGTACGATTTCGCTGACTGATCAGTCAGTCATTTGAGCTATGGAGACGACAATGACGATGACCACGCCGGTAACCGAGGCGCGCCACACGCTTCCCGCGGCGTACTACTACTCCGCAGAGCAATACGCCGTCGAGCAAGAGCACCTCTGGTATGAGCAGTGGGTCTACGTCGGACGCTCGGAAAGCGTCGGTGTGGCTGGCCAGTTCCGCACCGTCGACATCGTCGGTCAGAACGTGCTGGTCACACGAAACGCCGACGGAATACTCAAGGCGTTCTACAACGTGTGCAGCCACCGTGGAGCAGTTCTCTGTGACGAGGCTGAGGGCACCACCAAGGCGGTCTTCCAATGTCCGTACCACGCGTGGTGCTACGACCTCAATGGCGAGCTCGTAGCGACTCCGCGAGTCGACAAGGATGAGGTTGATCGATCAGCGCTTGGACTCAAGCCCATTCACATCGACGAGTGGCAAGGGTTCATCTTCGTGAATCTCAGCCGCGACGAGCCGCTGCCGCTGCGCGAGGCGCTTGACGCCCACTATGACTCGCCTCTGCGCTTCGAAAAGCACGACATGGCCAAACTCGTCACGATTCGACACACCGAGTCTGTAGTCGCAGCGAACTGGAAGATTCTCATCGAGAACTACAACGAGTGCCTGCACTGCCCCATCGTTCACCCGGAACTGGTGGAAGTGGTCCCCACTTACAAGAGGGGCGACACCGGAGATCGGAGTCGCGAGGACGGTGGCGTCGCGATCATCACAGGAGGAACGAGCTACTCCGCTGATCCACGCGCGCGGCGTGCGGTGCTCCCGGGTATGAATGATGAACAGGCACACTCAATCTACGGCAGCCAGACCTTCCCCAACATGTTCATCGATGTCGCAGGAAGCAACGTCGTCGCAACTCGGTTAGTGCCGGAAGGCCCGACACAGACCCGCGTATGCACTGACTACCTCTTCCTTCCGGAAGATGTGGCCACCAAAGACTTTGACCCACAGCCGGTCGTTGAGTTCTGCGAGCTCGTTGCCGGGCAGGACTACGCGGTATCTGAAAGGGTGCAGCGCGGCATCACCTCTCGTGGGTTCGCACACGGCGTCTATCCAGCAAGAGACGATTACGTGCATCAGTTCAACGAGTACTACCGCAAGGTGATGGCGTCCGCGCCGAACATCAGCTAGCTACGTCTCGAGTCCGCGCGCAAGCTGCGCGGGCTGCAAAACTGTGGTTTGCCCGACGTGTGCAAGGGCCAGTTCCAGAGCCTTCTCGTGATTGCGCTGCTCCGCCTCGTCATCCAGTGCGGTGAGCTCGACTGGGCCCCCCACCCGACGCTCCCACGCGATCTGCGCCAGGACGTCTGCCAACCAAGGGTTCTTCGGCAGCACCGGTCCGTGCATGTAAGTAGCGAAGACGTTCCCTTGCCGAGCCCCTTCCGAGCCGTCGGAGCGGTTGTTACCCGCCCCAGCGACCACAGTCCCAAAGGGTTCCGCACTCGGTCCGAGCGTCGTGCGACCCGAGTGATTTTCGAAGCCGACAACGACCTCCGGTCGCCCACCGATCGTCACCCGACAGGCGGCGTGCTGCATGAATCGCTCGGATCCGGCGAGCGTCTCGAGATCCAGGACGCCGACGCCTGGGACCTCATCGCCCCGAGCCGGCACATACCTGTGACCGAGCAGCTGCAGGCCCGCACACACCGCCAGCATGACGACTCCAGCCTCAGCAGCCTCACGAAGCGACGGCCCTTTCGTCACGAGGTCCTCCGCGGCCACCATCATCTCCACGTCCTGACCGCCTTGGAAGAAGACCATGTCGAAAGATGCAAAGTCTGGAGTCTCGCCGAGCCCGACGGGGACGACTTCGGTCTTCAGTCCGCGCCATGCTGCGCGCCTCACTACCGCCATGACGTTGCCACCGTCGCCAGCGACGTTGAGAAGCGCCGGATACAAATGGGCGATCCGAAGGGTGGGGAGCTCTTGGCTCGTCATGCGTGCCACCTCCTTCCTACCCAGCCGTGTTCCCGCATTGCTTCACGGAGCTCGATCGTGGGCGTGTAGCCGGCAAGTACGACAAGCCGTTCGCCTGCTGGCACGCTTTGCATCGCGACTTCCAGCGCCTGTGCTCGATCGGGCACGACCGTAGTGTGATCAAGAGCAGCGCCGGCGTACTTCATTCGAGTGGCGATCTCATCGGCTCGCAGCCCCGATATCGTGAGGCGTTCAATACTGGGCGCGATCGACTCGAAGTCGACGTCCCACAACCAGCCGAAGTCCTCACCGTCGACGCGGGTGTTACTGAGCGCCAGGAGGAGTTGTTTGGGCTCGCCAGCGCCCGCCAGAGTTGCGAGATTGGTGTTGAACGACGTCGGGTTCTTTGCGAACGCCAAGATGACTTCGCGATCGCCTGCCCGCACTGCCTCGAGCCTGCCAAACGCGGCACCGACGCCTCCGAGTGAGCGCGCCGCATGCTCGAGCGAGAACCCGCCGGCGAACGCTGCGGCGATTGCACCCGCCACGTCATACGCGACATGGACGCCTGGCTGAGGAACCGTGATCTCGAGCTCTCCTATCGGAGTCCGCAGCGTCACCCGAGTGGAAGTCAGCCCCTCAACTGCCAGCTCCGTGACGCTGACGTCGGGCTTTGGTCTGGCAAAGTCACATCGGGTGCAGCGATAGCGACCCAGGTGACTCAGGTAGACCTCGCTGTACTGCAGATCACTTAGACACCGAGGGCACCTGATGCTGTCTGCCGCACTCGTGATTCGTCCGTACGACCGCTCCACATCGAGGCCGAATGTCACGCGCCTACGGTCGCTCCCGACGTCGAGGTCCGCTGTCAGCGGGTCGTCGGCGTTGACGACGACCGTAGAAGCAGCTGGAAGCCGCCTAGCGGCGTACGCGATCACGTCCGAGATGGCATAGATCTCTCCGAAGCGATCAAGCTGATCGCGGAACAGGTTCGTGACTACTAGAACTTGAGGCAGAGTCTCGGGCGCGACCGTCCGCAGCGCACCCTCATCGACTTCGATCACCATGACAGTGCCTGATGGGATTCGCCCATTCCAGCCTGCGGTTTGAACTGCGAGTGTTGTGACGCCCTGCTCGAGGTTCGCGCCGTCGCGGTTCTGGGCAACTGAGAGACCCTCACCCCGCAGGAGTTCGGTCAGGAACCTGCTCGTTGTCGTCTTGCCGTTGCTGCCGGTGACCGCGATGACGGGAATGCCCTGCCCGGCGACAACATCATGAAGAAGCGATGGACTGATCCGGCGTGCGACGACTCCAGGCAGAGAAGACCCGCCGCCACGCCCGGTGAATCTGGACGCGAGCCGCGCGATCTTGCCGACGTCGACCGCAGCCATATCGCGCAACCCAGGACCAGCCATCGGTCTACCTCCCGGGTTGCGGAGTGAGGCCGTGCCGCGTACGACCACACTCCCCAACGCTAGACCTTCGTCTTCGACATGGAGGACCCCCCTGCTGGAGCATCATCGGCAAAAGCCCACCGCGTTGGCGCTGCTTCGGTAACGTCGACCGGAAGTGCGGGGGATTCTTGACGGGGGTGTGTCATGCGGCGTGCCGCGCAATTGTCCGGACTGTGTCTGGCCCTCCTTGTCGGTGCCGTTCTTGGTCCCGGTCTGCCGGCCCAGGGCACCAACGTGGTTGCTACCCCACTGCTCGGCGGACGGTTGGTCGAGACTTGGGGTGCGTGCGAAATCCCCGAAGGCTGGATCGTCGTGCACCACGACGGATGGACCAGTAGTGGCCCGGGCGTCGGCATGCGACTGTTTCAAGGCACTGATGCGAACGCGACCGTGACTCGAAAGTGGTCCCGAATCTCATCCACCTCTGGCATGACTCCCGACCGACATGACTGCGTGACTGCTGACTTCGACGGCAATGACCTCGTTGACTTCTATGTAACCGCAGGCCGCGGGGGTCTGAACGAGGTCAAAGACGGACGCGGCAATGAACTGTGGCTTCAGGTGAAGCCCGGTGTCTACCGCGATCGGGCGGCCTCGTGGGGAGTCGAGGATCTCTGCGGACGCAGCCACTTCGCCGCGACCGCAGACTTCAACCGTGACGGGCTTCCCGACATCTACGTAGGTAACGCCGATCCGCGTGTAGACGACAGCGATCCCTGCGACGCCGTTCCTGGGAGCGAGGCGTCCCACCTTTACATCAACCAGGGCGGCACGGGTTTCGTCGATGCGACCACCGCCTGGGGACTGACCGGCAACGGCGGCGTCCATTGCGCCCAGGCAGGACAGTTCACCGGTACACAGGCACCAGACCTCATCGTGTGTCGAGACCAGGGACTGGCCGTGCTAAAGAACACGGGCAGTGCATTCGTGGACCGTCGCGCACGATTCGGGATCCCGGCCACTAACTGGAAGCAGGCTGCCTTCGGCGATGTCACTGGTGACGGGGTGCCCGACCTGGTGACTGCTACCTACTCCGACGTGCAGGCTTGGCCAGGCTTCCGAGGACCAGCTCAAACGATCTACTCCGGTGACTCAGTACACGCCGTGGGTCTCAATCCACGCGGGGATGTATTCGTGCTGCGATCAAACCCATACACCGACCAAACCAATCCCCCTGACGTGGTCATGGTCAAGGGCGACGTCGGATGGTCTGCGGCCGAGGTTCCTGCCGCAGAAGGACTCGGTGACTTCGTGGTGTGGCTGGATAGACCTCAGGCATGGTTGGTCGGAAACGGCATCGAAGACCACCTCGGAACCCTGCAGTTCGTGCAAACGTTCAGTTAACCGGCTCCGGTGCCCAACTTCTGATTCTTCGGGACCACCGGCCCTACTGCTCTACCCGATTCGGCTCGACTATTTAGTCAGCAGGATCGGAGAGCGCAATGAAGCGTTCGAGCAGGAAGCACCGCGGTCGCTTTCTCATAGCACTTGCAGCCGCTGCCTTCGGCATCGCAACCTTGGCCGCGTTGCCACAAGAAGGACACGCTGCCGCCTCGAGTAGTTACGGCGAAACGCCAGACATCGTCATCATCTTGACGGATGACCAGCGTGTTGGTCTCTTGGACGCGATGCCGACGGTTCGAAATTCCATCATCGCCCAAGGAGTCAACTACACACAGGCGATGGTTCCCACCTCGGTCTGCTGTCCGTCACGAGCCAGCATCCTGACAGGGATGTACTCGCACAGCACCGGTGTTTGGCACAACGGCGACAAGACCGCAATCAGCGGCGTGCCAGGAGGCTATGACGCCTTCGTGGCCAACGGAAACGAGTCCCGAACTGTTGCCGTTGCCCTCGATCAAGCCGGATATCAGACCGAGATGATCGGCAAGTACCTCAACGGTTACCTACAGCAGTACGGCCCACCGCCCGGTTGGGATCGCTTCCTCGCGTTCGACAAAGAAGCGGCGTACTACGACTACATGCTTGGTGGGCAACTGCACGGTTCTCGAGCCCGTGATTACTCCACCGACGTGATTGCACGCAAAGCAGTGACTCTTATTCAAACGGCCCCAACGGCGCAGCCCCTGTTCATGTACATCGCACCGAAAGCTCCCCACGCTCCGTTCATCCCCGCGCCGCGAGATGTTGGCGCACCGATGGATCAGTACGTCCACCCAAGAGACTTCGGTGCCTTCAATGAAGCGAACCTTTCTGACAAGCCGGCCTGGCTCCAAAACAAGAGCCCGGTGTCCGTTCAACGAATGCACGAGCTGGCCAGGGCGCAGCACCGCTCGCTTCTGGCGGTTGACGAGCTCACTGGCAACGTGATCGATGCCTTGAAGGCACGCGGCACTCTCAGTAACACACTGTTGATCTTCATGTCCGACAACGGGCTCCAGTGGGGTGAGCACCGTTTGACGAAGAAAGACCTTCCTTACACCGCATCGACGCGGATCCCAATGGCCATGCGGTGGGATGGGCACATCGCTCCCGGCACTACACGCACCGACCTTGTCCTCAACGTCGACGTCGCCCCCACTATTGCCGATGTCGTTGGAGTGACCATGCCGGGGACCGAGGGGTTCTCACTGCTCTCCCCCAACCAGCGCACCGGGTTCCCGATCGAAGGGACGATTGGCAAGCCGCTGGACCACGGCACAGTGCAGCGACCTGCCTACTGCGGCTGGCGAACGGCCACACAACTCTTCGTCCACTACAGCGGCGGGCAGGAAGAGCTCTACCTGTTGGACCAAGACCCCAACGAAACGCACAACGTGGCGTCCGACACAGCATTCGAGTCAGTCCTCAACGACCTGCGAAACCAGACGCAGCAGAAGTGTGTGCCGGTTCCGCCCATGTTCAGTTGGCAGAGTACGAACTAGTCAGGGCACCGAGTCGCTGCACAGATACACTCCGCGCATGTCTAACGCTCAGTTCACACTCATGGCCGGCGTCGAGATCGCCAATGGCCAAGTTGAGGTTCTCAGCCACGGCGAGGCTGATGACCGGACCTCCTACGGCGATCCGTCTGCTGCGGCCCGGAAGTGGATCGGGCAAGGCGCCCAGTGGATCCACTTGGCCGACCTCGACGCAGCAGCGGGCCACGGCGATAACGGTGCTTTGGTAGAGCAGGTCATCGCACAGTGTCGCGGGAGGGCCCACATTCAGGTGGCCGGCGGAGTTCGCGACGACGCGTCGATTGGAGCAGCGATCAAGGCCGGATGCGCACGAGTGGTCATCGACGCTGCGGCGTTGGGCGACATGGATTGGGTGAAGCAAGCGATCGCAACCCACGACAAGCGCGTAGGGGTAGCCG
>JBJMHG010000180.1:0-4197 GCA_045807485.1 Actinomycetes bacterium | reverse complement strand
CGAGCACGTGAAGCACCACATCCGTTGCTTCGGACGCCGTGAGCAAGGCTCCTTTTGCCTCCCACGTGGTCACGGCCTCGTCGCCATGCTGGCCCCTCAGCGCCTCGCGGGTGCGGACGAGCTCGTCCAAGTCCGGTCCATAGCCGGGCCTCGCACGAGCGCCGAGCACCCAACCGGCCAAGGTTGCAGCTTCCTGGTCAGCACCAAGCGCAGACAGCAGATGCACCGTGTTCCGCAGCGAGATGGTCAGGTGAGTGATGATCCCGTGCCGGCGGAAGGTGCTGATCAGCGCAGAGTAGGTGTGGGCTGCTGCGGTGAGGTCTCCCGCCCGGAACTGCAAGCCGGCCACGGTGGACTGCGCGATTCCGGCGACGAACCGGCTGTCGGCCTGCTCACCCAGCTGGTTCGATCGCTGCAGGTGCTCCAGTGCCTCCGCCGTTCGGCCAGCCGTCGCGAGGGCTTCCCCCGCGGCGTACTCGAGCCACGCGGCGTCGGTCGGGACCTCAGAGCGCGGGCCATCCCCAGGATATTTCTCGATCACCTCAAGTGCCTCGGTCGGGCGCCCGGCGTAGACGCGTGCCAGCGCGCCGTTGGTGGTGCCCAACGCAACCAGACGCGGATCACCGATCCGGACGCCGAGCGACACCAGTTCTGAAGCGTGATTCTCAGCTTCTTGGAGCCGGCCCACGTACAGCGCTACGTCAGACAACACCTCCAGGGCCCAGGCACGGACGCGGTCGTCGGGATCTTGCAGCGCGAGCTGACCCAAGTCCCAGGCGTCGTCGAAACGGCCCTCTTGGCTCGCCTGCGACGCTGCAGCTGCCACTGCTCGACCGTGCTCGCGCCATTCCTGGATCGACTGAGCCCACTGTGCGGGTTCGGCCCATAGGCGAGAATGCGCGTACAGCTGCAAAGCGGCGGTCATGTCGAGTGCTAGCGAGATGTCGTTATCGCGCGCCCAGCTGTGGGCCAGCCGTGCGTCGTCGGCAAGGTCGACGAAACGCCGTGACCCCTCGCGCTCATCCGCGCTGCGCAATGTGATGTGAGCTTCGCGCAGCTCGTCCGCGACCCACTCGGCGTGCTTTCGTCGCCAAAACGTGGTGAGGGTCGGGTCCGCGGTTCTGCCAACAGCGCGACTGACCGTTCTGAGCATTTGAAAGCGCGGACCGTGGGCGCCGGAGATCGACGGTGAGAGCAGGCTCCGGTCAACGAATCTGCGCACGATGCTCAATGCATCCGTCGGACGGTCGATCAGCGCCGCTGCGTCGCTCAACCGGAAGGGTCCGGCGAAGGTGCTGGCGGCGGTGAGTGCCTCACGTTCGGTTGAGTCGAGTCGAGCCAGCGAGTCGGTCAACAAGAGGTCGAGGCTCTTGTGCCGAGAAGGGGCGTCACGTCGTGGATCTGTCAGCAGCTCGGGGTGGGCTGTCACGAGGTCACTCAGCTCTGCGATGCCGAGATACGCGGACGCGCTCGCGAGCATCTCGAGAACCAGTGGCAGATGGTCTACGGACCGGGCCAGCTTCGATACTTCAGAACGGTCAGCGGTGACCAGACTGCCCAACGGCGCCAGCTCTGTCGCCTTTCGCACGAGGAGCTCGACCGCGTCCTCGTCACTGAGTGGAAGAACTGGCCAAATCTGCTCACCGGCGACACCAAGTCGTTCGCGGCACGTCACCAGAACCGTGATACGCGACCCGGCGGCATTCAGCGCAGCGCACAACGAGGCGACTTCAGGCACTAGTTCGTCGGCATCGTCGAGGAGCAGCAGGGCATCCAAACCCCGAAGCAGCTCGGGAAGGTTGTCGGTCGTGACCTCGGAGATCTGCGCCGCGTGACCGATCACGGCAGTGAGCTCTTCGTGGTTGCGAATGACAGTCAGGTCGATCGAGAGGCACCCATCGCGAAACCGAGCCCGCAGCTGCGATGCGAGCGATCGGCCGAGAGTGGTCTTGCCGACACCCCCAGGGCCGACGAGCGTGATGAGCGAACTTGGCGTAAGTCGAGCCTCTAGCGCCTGGAGGTCTCGGTCGCGCCCCACGAGGGTCGAGAGTTCGCTGGCAGGGGAGTCAACCGAAGCGACGAACTGGTAGCCGCGTCCGCGGACCGTTCGAATGGTGCCCTGCTCGTCGCCGGAGTCGCCGACGGCACGCCTGACCTCTTTGATCCGTGTGGTGAGAGCGGACTCACTGACCCAGCGATCACCCCACACCGCGTCCAGGATCTCTTCCTTGCTGACGACCCGCTCTCGGTTCTTCGCTAGGTAGACGAGGACATCGAAGGCCTGCGGCTCGAGCGGTTCCGGTCGGCCGTCCTTGAGCAACAGGCGTCCCTCGACGTCCAGGCGGCAGCTGGCGAAAGTCAGCATCGACCGTCAGTATCCCCGACTCGTGGTGTCGGTGTCGCTGACCTGCTCGGGATCTGTCCCGCCATAGAGTCAAGTCTGATGGGTTGGTACCAGGAGCACATTGCCGACAGCGGGCGTTCGGCGGCGCTGTTTCTTGTGCTCGGCTTCGTCGTTACGTACGTCATCACGCGAGCGATCACCCGTCGGATCAGGCAGATCGATGCTGGCGACGGCGAGGGTTCTCGAGCTGTCAAGGACGTCTACATCGGCGGCGTTCACATCCACCACCAGGTATGGGGAATCCTCCTGGTGCTGCTGGTCGGGCTGCTGGAGTTCCGCTTCCGGCCGGACTCGCCGTGGGTCGAGCTGCTAGCACTGCTCTTCGGAGTCGGCGCTGCCCTGGCGCTCGACGAGTTCGCGCTTTGGCTATACGTCGAAGATGTGTACTGGACCGAAGAAGGCAAGAAGTCCATAGATGCGGTGATGGTCGCCGTCGTGGTCGGCGTCGCTGTGTTGGCGAGCACATCACCGATCGGTGTCGCGGCTTCTGACCTCGACGCACAGGGCGTGGTTGTTGCGTCTGCCATTGTCGTGCTGCACATCACCTACACGGTGATCTGCCTGCTGAAAGGCAAGATCGTGACCGGGCTCGCGGGTCTGCCCATTCCCCTTGTCTCGCTCGTTGGCGCGATCCGGATCGCCAAACCCTCGTCGTACTGGGCCAAGCGCTACTACTCGGCCAGGAAGACGGAGAGGGCATCGGCGCGTTTCGGAGGCCAGTACCACGATCGTCAGGAGCGACTCAGGCAGCTGATCTCGCAAGGTCGCGATGACGATTGACCGTGAACCGGGCGAGCCGTCTCTGATTGGACTCGGTCAGCCATAAGACTGGCCGCATGCTTCGGCTCCAAGTCTTTGTTCCGACGGCATTGAGTGACGACGTCACCGCCGTTTTTCAGGCCGAGCCGGCTGTCAGCAGCCTGGCGGTGATGAGGGGCGCGTCCATCCGTCCGGAGGGAGATCTGTTCCTTGCCGACGTTGCTCGTGAGTCGGCCAACGGTGTCATTGATCGTCTGCGCGACTTGGGTGTGCATCGCGAGGGAACGATCCAGGTTGAGCAGGTCAACGCCTGGCTGTCTCAGGGTGGCTTGGACGCCGAGCAGCAGTCGCCAGGCAGCAGTGCTGACGCCGTGGTGTGGGTCGACGTCACGCATCGGGCGTACGCCGACTCAGAGCTGAACTGGACGTATCTCAGTTTCATGACCCTCGCGACGCTCATTGCCGGCATCGCGATCCTGCTGGACTCACAGATCCTAGTGATCGGCGCTATGGTGCTCGGCCCGGAGTTCGGCCCGATTGCTGCTCTTGGCGTTGCGCTGGTTCGGCGGAGATACCACCTCCTACGCTTTGCCGCCCGCACCTTGATTCTTGGATTCGCAGTCGCCATTGCGTTCACCACAGTTGCCGGACTGATCGGACGCGCACTTGGGTGGGTCACACCGCTTCAGGTGCAAGGGTCGAGACCCGAGACGGCCTTCATCTACACGCCGGACAAGTGGTCGTTCATCGTGGCCGTCATTGCTGCCGCTGCCGGAGTCTTGTCGCTCACTTCCGAGCGCCTCGGCGGTTTATCCGGAGTGTTTATTTCGGTTACGACAGTCCCGGCCGCCGGCAACATTGCCCTGGGCTTGGCCTTTGGCGTGTGGCATGAAGTGTTGGGCAGCTCTTTGCAACTAGCGCTCAACCTCACTGGCATGGCTATGGCCGGCTGGGCCACTCTGCTACTTCAACAACAGGTATGGCGCCGCTTCGTCCCCCGTCGAAGGATGGCAAAGTCCTGAAAACCGCAGATG
>JBJMHG010000179.1:0-6517 GCA_045807485.1 Actinomycetes bacterium | reverse complement strand
GTCACGACCCTGCCGATCTGGATCTTCCAGAGCTTGTTCCGCCCCAACCAGGGGCCGATCGTGAACGCAGTGGCCGCCGTGTTGATCCTCGTCTCGATTGTGCCCGTCTACCTCAGCCAGAAGCTGTCCGGCGATCCCGGGCATGCCGGCGGACGCCTCTAGCGCCCTGCTCGATACTGACCTCATGACCGATCGCGCAAAGGCCGTCGAACTTGACGCCCAGGACCAGTTGAGTGGCTATCGCGATCTGTTCCATCGGCCAGACGACGACCGGGTCTACCTTGCTGGCAACAGCCTCGGCATGTTGCCGCTCTCGACTCGCGACCGTTTGCAGGGCTTTCTGAATGTCGAGTGGGGCGATGAGCAGGTGCGCGGCTGGCAGCACTGGCAATCGCTGCCGATGGAGGTCGGCGACCGCATCGGTGAGCTGATCGGGGCGGCGTCCGGACAAGTCGTCTTCGCCGACTCGATCTCGGTCAACCTGTACAAGCTCGCGGCCAGCGTGCTCGAGGCGCAGCCAGGGCGAAAGGTGCTGTTGACCGACCTCGGCAACTTCCCGTCGGACCGCTGGGTGCTTCAGGGAGTAGCCGAGCGCCGTAAGGGCCAGCTGCGACTGGTACCCACAGACCCGGTCGAAGGGGTCACGGTCGACGACGTGCACACGTACCTCGCAGACGACGTGGCTCTGGTCTCGTTCTCGCACGTCGACTACCGGTCGGCCGCCATTGCGCAGGTCGCAGAGCTGACCGAGCAAGCGCACCGCGCCGGTGCTTTGGTGCTCTGGAACCTCTCGCACTCAGCTGGTGCGGTTCCGGTAGATCTCGATGCGCTCGGTGTCGATCTGGCGGTGGGGTGTACCTACAAGTACCTCAATGCCGGGCCAGGCTCACCTGCCTTCCTCTACGTACGCCGCGACCTGCAGCACCGGCTGCGCAACCCGATCCAAGGATGGTGGAGCGCAGCAGACCCGTTCGACATGGAAGCGCCGTACCGCCCGGCGGACGGGATCGCCCGGTGGCAGACCGGGACGCCGTCGGTGTCCGGACTGATCGCGGCGCAGGAAAGCGCGGCGATGCTGAACGAGGCCGGCATCGAGCGTCTGCGCGTGAAGTCGGTACAGCTCACCGAGTACCTGATCTCGTTGGCGGACGCGTGGCTCGCGCCACTGGGCTTTGCCGTGGCGTCGACGCGCGAGAGCGAACGACGGGGCGGCCATGTCGCTCTCACACACGGCGATGCCCATCGCATTGGAGTTGCCGCCGTCGCAGTCGGCGTCATTGGCGACGTGAGACCGCCGAACCTCCTGCGCCTCGCACCAGTACCGCTCAGCACGTCGTTCGTGGACGTGTGGGAGGGCATGTCAAGGCTGCGTGACTTGGTGGCGTCCCACGCGCACCTGGCCGTCCCAGATGATCGGTTGCCGGTCACCTGAAGGTACGGTCACGGTGTGGCCACGGAGGACCGCTCGATCTTGGCGCGTGCTTCGAGCGCAGCGCCAGTGACTGTTGCTTATGGCGAACATCCCGAGCAGGTGGCCGAGATCTGGTCGAGTGATCCAGAGGCACCACTGGTCGTCGTGCTGCACGGCGGCTTCTGGAAGCAGCAGTACGACCGGTCGCACTGCCGTGGTCTGGCGCTGGCGCTCACCGCACTCGGTGCTACGACAGTGTTGCTCGAATACCGGCGAGTCGGCGGTGGAGGCGGTTGGCCCACCACGTTCGACGACGTTCGGGTCGGACTGCGCAAGATCGTGCAGCACCACCCGAGGGCCGCGCGACGAATCGTGATCGGACACAGCGCCGGCGGTCATCTCGCCCTTTGGGCCGCAGCCACTGAACCTCTTCCAGTGGTGGACGCGGTCATCGGCCTGGCGCCGATCGCTGACCTAACCGCGATGGCGCGTGTGTTCGAACGAACCGCTGACGGCAAGATCGACGAGAACCCGGTGGTCGACCTGATGGGCGGGACACCAGATGATCGACCCGACCGTTACGACCTGGCCGACCCAGTACGTCTTCCTTCATTCAGCTCAAGCGTCCGACTGTTGCACGGCGCTCGCGACACGGTGGTGCCCCTCGAGCTCAGTTCCAGCTACGCCGCCAAACACCAAGGTGTGACGCTCTCTGAGCTGTCTTGCGGTCACTTCGAGTTGATCGACCCGCGCAGTGTGATGTTCAGCCACGTGCAGGACGCCGTGGTGGCCGAGCTGCCAGATGTGGCGTCCGGCGTCCGGCGCTCTCGACCCTGGTGAGCGCACACACTGCGGCTTTTGGCCAGGGGCATGGGCTCCCCTAGACTGGGTGGGTGAAGCGCGGCGACGGACGGCTCACCCACGAACTCCTTCCCATGGTGTCGATTGACTCTGTCTCCAATACTGAGTCGAGTGACGCTGTCGCCGTAGCCGCTGATGATCCCGGACCCCGCGATGCTTGCGGGGTCTTCGGCGTCTGGGCCCCCGGTGAAGAGGTCTCCAAGCTTGCGTACTTCGGCCTCTACGCGCTGCAGCACAGAGGGCAAGAGTCGGCGGGCATTGCCGTCAGCGACGGTGATGGGATCGTCGTCTACAAAGACATGGGTCTGGTTGCCCAGGTGTTTGACGAACGCCACCTGGCCACGCTGACCGGACATCTCGCGATCGGGCACACCCGCTACTCGACGACCGGGTCGAGCAACTGGGAGAACGCCCAGCCCACGTTCCGCCACACTGCCGACGGCAGCATCGCGTTGGGTCACAACGGAAACCTGATCAACACCGGTGAGCTGGCCCGCCTTGCGGCCGAGTCAGAGCTTGCCCGCGGTGACACGATGCTGCCTGGCTTCGGCGGACCCGTCGCCACCTCAGACACCGACCTGGTGACCACGCTTTTGGCTAACCACCCGGAGCGGTCACTCGAGAAGGCCGCGCTCGACATCCTTCCGCTGCTTCGCGGTGCCTTCAGCTTCGTCTTCATGGACGAGTCGACGCTCTACGCCGCACGCGACCCACAGGGCATCAGGCCTCTGGTGCTCGGACGCCTAGAGCGCGGCTGGGTGGTTGCCTCTGAGAGCGCTGCGCTCGACATCGTCGGCGCCTCGTATGTACGAGAGGTCGAGCCGGGTGAGCTGATCGCGATCGACGAGCACGGACTCCGCGCTCAGCTGTTCGCCGAAGCTGATCCGAAGGGCTGCATCTTCGAATACGTCTACCTGGCGCGTCCCGACACCAGCATCGCCGGTCGCAGTGTGCATGAGGCGCGCGTCGAAGTCGGACGCCGGCTGGCGCGCCAGTCACCCACCGACGCCGACCTGGTGATCCCGGTTCCAGAGTCGGGTACGCCTGCGGCGATCGGTTACGCGCAAGAGTCAGGCATCCCTTACGCACAAGGTCTGGTGAAGAACGCTTACGTCGGGCGCACTTTCATTCAGCCATCGCAGACGATTCGACAGCTCGGGATCCGACTGAAGCTGAACCCACTCCGACACGTCATCGCCGGCAAGCGTCTGGTGGTGGTCGATGACTCCATCGTTCGCGGCAACACCCAGCGTGCTCTCGTGCGCATGCTGCGTGAAGCTGGCGCCGCCGAGGTGCATGTGCGGATCTCCAGTCCGCCGGTGAAGTGGCCGTGTTTCTACGGCATCGACTTTGCGACGCGGGCAGAGCTGATCGCGAACGGGCTCGCCGTCGATGAGATCTGTCAGTCGGTCGGCGCCGATTCGTTGGCGTTCATCACTCTTGACGAGCTGATCGAGGCCACGACTGTTCCGAGCGAACGGCTGTGCACCGCGTGTTTCACGGGCCAATACCCAGTCGCGCTGCCGAACCCCGAGGCGCTTGGAAAGCACCTGCTCGAAGGCTATGAGCGAGACAGCACCGCGACCGATCTTGCAGCCGATGTCGACGGATTGACCTCGCTGACCGCGGCAAGTGGCGCGGCTGATGCGTTGAGGCATCCGTGACAGAGGCTCCTGCCGGATCACAACATGTGAGCTCGACCTACGAGAACGCAGGGGTCAGCATCGCGGCCGGAAACCGAGCCGTCGAACTGATGCGCGCAAGCGTCGAGTCGGCCAGCAGGCCCGAAGTCGTCGGAGGGATCGGCGGCTTCGCCGGGCTCTTCGACCTCACTCCGTACACGCACTTGCGGCGTCCCTTGTTGGCGTCTGCAACCGACGGTGTGGGCACCAAGGTGGACGTCGCGCGCCGCATGGGCGTCCACGACACCATCGGCATCGACCTGGTGGCGATGGTGATCGACGACTTGGTCGTGTGCGGCGCCGAACCACTGTTCATGACCGACTACATCGCGACCGGTCAGGTGGTGCCAGAACGGATCGCCTCGATCGTCTCAGGCATCGCTGAGGGATGTCGGCTGGCGGGTGCTGCGTTGGTGGGAGGCGAGACGGCCGAACATCCCGGACTGCTCGACCCCGACGAGTACGACATCGCTGGAGCCGGCACCGGGATCGTGGACGCCGACGATGTGCTCGGTGCCGAGCGCGTGGCGTCCGGCGACGTGCTGATCGCAATGGCGTCCAGCGGAATGCACTCCAACGGTTACTCGCTGGCCCGCCACGTGTTCTTCACGACCGCTGGATGGGACGTCCACCGACATGTCGACGAGCTGGGCCGAACGCTGGGTGAAGAGCTGCTCGAGCCAACGCGCATCTACAGCCTCGACTGTCTGGCGTTGGCGCAGTCGGCGCGCGAACGCCTGCACGCGCTCTCGCACATCACCGGCGGTGGTCTTGCAGAGAATCTGGCACGCGTGATTCCGGGCCATCTGTCAGCTGTCATCGACAGGTCGACGTGGACGCCGCAGCCTGTGTTCGGTCTGGTCGAGTCGCTGGGTGGAGTCGATCGCCACGAGCTCGAGCTCACCTTCAACCAGGGAATCGGCATGATCGCCGTGGTCGACCCAGATGCAGCTGACGAGACAGTTCAGCTGATGTCCGACCGCGGAGTGCGTGCCTGGGCCTGTGGTCAGGTCAGCGAGGGCGATGGACGCGTGACGCTGACCGGCTCATACCGCGGTTAACACAGCGAATACGGCTGACGGCGGCGTCGCGGCTTAGCGCTTCTTCGACTCCGAATCACCGAACGCGGCGGTGTAGGGGTCGTACGGATCTTCCTCAACCCGGTCGTTCTCATGCGACTCCGCGCCACCCAGCTCGGACGTCAACGCGTCAACATCGAGCTCAGTGCTGGAGTACTTCAGCTGCCGCGCGACCTTGGTCTGCTTGGCTTTGGCCCTCCCGCGACCCATGGGCTGACCCCCTCGTTGGGGCACTGCCCCAGTAGGTGTGTCGGTAATCGAGAAACTGCCTCACCAGGGTAGACGATCGGCCGCCGTGGTGTGCAGTCAAGGGGTTCCTGCGGCGATCCGTGCCTCGGCGAGCCGATCAGCCGCTTGCGCCGGCGGCAGCCCCTCGGCGTCCGCCAGGCGGAGCACCTCCAAGGTGGTGTCGAAGATCCTCAGGGTCCGCTTGGTGGCTCGGTCGAGGTCGAAGCCGTTCAGCTCATCGGCAACCTGGATCACGCCCCCTGAGTTGACCAAGTAGTCGGGTGCGTAGGTGATGCCGCGGTCGGCCAGCTGCTGGGCGACGTGAGCATGAGCCAGCTGATTGTTCGCACCTCCGCAGACGATCGAGGCAGTCAGGCCGATCACCACCGACTCGTCCACAGCGCCGCCGAGTGCGTTGGGCGAGAAGATGTCGAGCCCGGGCCAGCGCACGAGGTCATCCTCAGAGCCAGCGACCTCGACCGCAGGGTCAGCCTCGACGATCTGCTGGACCGCGTTGGGGTCGACGTCGAAGATCACCACGGACGCCCCGGCGTCCCGCACATGCCGCACGAGCCGGCGTCCCACCTTGCCCACCCCTGAGATGCCCACTCGGCGTCCGGTGAGGGCATCTGATCCCCAGACGTGCTTGGCGCATGCCCGCATGCCCGAGAGGACTCCCAGGGCAGTGAGCAGTGAGGAGTCGCCGCTGCCGCCGGCGGCCTCGGAGCGGCCGGTGACGAAGCGGGTGACCCCGGCGATCACGTCCATGTCTTCGACGTAGGTGCCCACGTCGCAGGCGGTGATGTACCGGCCGCCGAGCGAGTCGACGACGCGCCCGTAGGCCTCCAGCAGCGCCGGGGTCTTGTCATGACCGGGGTCGCCGACGATGACCGCCTTACCACCGCCCAGGGGCAGTCCGGCGAGGGCGTTCTTGTAGCTCATCGCCCTCGAGAGGCGCAGCACGTCGTCAAGTGCGGCGCCGTCGTCGGAGTAGGCGTGGAATCGGGTGCCACCCAGGCCGGGGCCAAGCGCTGTGGAGTGGATTCCGATCAAGGCCTGTAGGCCAGTGGCTGGGTCGCTCGCCATCACGACCTGCTCGTGCCCGGCGAACCGGTCGAACAGCGAGACCTGAGCCACGGCCGGACTTTACCGCGCGTACCGGCGCCGGAAACCCGGCCAACCCGGGCGTTCTCCCCGAATGGGTTAGTCCGTCCGTTAGCAACGGAATGGCACTCACGAGGGATTACGGACAAGCA
>JBJMHG010000178.1:0-3442 GCA_045807485.1 Actinomycetes bacterium | reverse complement strand
GTTGAGCGCCTTCTGCCTTACAAGCAGGGGTCACAGGTTCGACCCCTGTTGCGCCCGCCGGTGTGCTCTGACCTGCGATGTCTTTGGTCATGGCAAGCGTCTCGGTGAGTGCAGCGCTCGGTAAATTCATGAGTCGTGATTCCCGAGTCTCAGCACTCGGTTCGAGCTCCACACGCGCAAGACTCGGCGAAGCATCCGACAAACCCGGCTTGACACAACACGACGAAGCGGAAGAACCACAAAGACGAGCCACCCCGCGACCGCGGGCAGCACCGAGGCAAAGGCCACGCATCGGGCACAAAGGCTAAGTAACGCATCGAACTATGGAGGGACGACCCCCGGCTGTCTCGGGTCAACCGGGGATCGCCGCTATCCCTCATACCGTTTGTAGGGGTCAGAAGTGTTACTCAGCCGCGGCAGAAGATGGGCGACCAGCGCCTAGCCTGACCGCCGAACCCTTCACGATACCCGAGCCTGACCCCGTCCATGCCAAAGCCCCGTTGTGGTCAGTTGCCGACCGAGGCCGGATTCGGAGCCAATGAAGGTGGACTCCGTGGAATGACTTGTGGAATGAAACAGTGTCTAACCCCGGGGTTTGATGCGGTCGGGAGTGAACTCTGGGAGGACTCCGTACGTCTGGATTGGGTCGCTCATCTACCTGGATTCGTCTCGTCCGATGGCAACCCGGTGCCGTCCTGATCCGCCGCGCGCCTGGCGGGGCTTCACTGGGAGTCTCGGTCGTGGCGGCCCGACCCTCACGCCCTGGGCTGCTCGGACTCTCGGACGCACGGACCTGCCGATCAGCGAGCGGCTCAGATGTGAGCTCGTCACCCGCGCATCGGACCCGCTCTTCTTGGGTACCTCCTACTGAGCGCGGCGCATCGGGTTGCGCTCCGGCTACGGCCGAGCCTTATCGAGGAGAAAACATGAGCAATCCCTCCAGCGCAACCAGCTCCGACAAGCCATCGGACCAACTCACCAGGCGTGAGTCCGCCGGATCTTCCGAGCTGCAAACCTCCAAGGGCAATACCACCATTGCCGACAGCGTCGTCCAGAAGATCGCCGGCGTCTCGGCCGGAGAGATCTCCGGAGTGCATGCACTCGGTGGTGGCGCGGCTAGGACAATTGGCGCCATACGGGAGCGGATCCCGGGCTCCTCCCAGTCGTCCGGCCAGGGTGTCGCGGTGGAGGTCGGTGAGCGGCAGGCGGCGATCGACCTCGACGTGGTCGCGGAGTACGGCGTCTCCATCGTCGAGCTCAGCCGCGCAGTACGGCGCAACGTGATCTCCGCAGTTGAGGGAATGACCGGACTCGAGGTGACGGAGGTGAATGTCGATGTCAACGACATCCACCTGCCCAGCGATGACCAAGAGGATGCCCGGGAGCCTCGGGTCCAGTGATCGGCTCCGGCACTATGCCAGTGCACGGCGCATGCGATGTCGACGCGATCGCGGCGGCGACGCTGGCGTGTCCTGCAGTGGCCGGGCTACATGAGGCCGGGACTCTGGCGGTGGCCACGTACCTTCCGGGACGTCGGGTGGTCGGTGTCCGGGTTGAGGATGCCCGCGTCCTGCTGTCGGTCGTGCTCGCTTCCGGTTTCCCCGTGCAGTCGCTGGAGGCGCAGGTGCGCAGCGCGGTGGCGCCGCACGTCGGGAGTCGCGAGGTCGACGTGCATGTGGCCGACCTACAGACCGGCGTGGACCTTGGGTGAAGAGGGTGACGCGGATGTCCGAACGGAGTGACACGGACGAGGAGCGTCGCCGTCGGCGACGGGCGCTGATCCGTGCTCATCATCCCGACAGGGGTGGGGACCCTGCCGAGTTCATCCGCCTTCTACATCACCTTGACCAAGAGCGCTCTTTGGGCGAGTGCTCTCCTGAGATGAGGTTCGTCCACCGGCGCCGTTGGTGGCAGGTGGCGGTGTCGATTTCACTGGTCCGACGTACGCCACGACGACCGAAACGCGTTGTCTGATCCGCCGGGCGTGAGTCCGTCATAGCCCGTTTCCTACTGGAGGTTGTCATGCATCCCACTGTGATCGGGCTCTTCTGCGGCCTGTTGTTGGGAGTCGCTTGGGCGGCGGGTGGATTCGAAGGCCTCGTCGTCACAGCTGCGTTGGGCATCATCGGCTTCGTCGTCGGCAAGGTGATCGCCGGCGAGGTCGACCTCAACCAGTACTTCGGCGGGTCCGGCCGCTCGTCGCGATGAACGCCACCACCTTCGGTGCGTCCGTACCGGACACTACCGGTCGAACAGAGCATCTCGCGCCGGTCCCGCCGGACGAGCGCGGGCGGTTGACGGTGGACGACCGCGTGGTCGAGAAGGTCGCCGGGTATGCCGTCACGTTAGTGACGGACGCCGCCGCAGCGCCGCGCCGCGTGCTTGGCGTGAAGATCGGGAAGGCCAGGCCCCATGACGCGGCTAGCGTTCAGGCGCAGGTTCAAGGCGACATCGCCAGCGTGCAGGCTGCTATTGCGGTGCGCTGGCCGAGGTCGGTCCAGAATGTTGCGGACGAGGTTCGAGAGAGCATCCGCTCCGAGGTCGCGGCTATCACCGGCGTGCGCGTGGACCATGTCGACGTGGAGGTGGTCTCGATGACCGTACCGTCGGCAGAACCGAGGGTGACATGACGGCGACGACCTGGGTGACGCGGATTGTCTCCGCCGTCCTGGCCCTGGCCCTGCTTGTTGGCTCACTGGTGGCGGTCGTGGAGATTGTCGCGGCTGCGCTGGACCGCCCCCCAGTGATGGTTCCCTATCCGGATTGGACTGATTGGCTGCGCACGCACAGCTGGAACGACTGGATTGTGAAAGCGGCGCTCGGTGGGCTGGTCGTGCTCGGCCTGCTGCTTCTTGTGCTCGGTCTTCGTCGCGGCAAGCCGGCGGCGCTGCCCCTGAGGAGTCGGACCGACGGTGTGGACGTCACCGCGTCCCGACGCAGCGTGCAGAAGTCGGTCGCGGCTGCGGCAGCCCGCACGACCGGCGTCACTGGGGCGAGCGCTTCGGTGAGCCGTCGTACCGCACGCGTCGATGCGCGCACGGCGGCCCGGTCCGAGCCCGGAATCCGCGAGGAGGTGGAGTCCGTCGTCAGAGGACGTCTGGACTCGCTCGGCACGAAGCGCCGCCTGCGCGCTCGGGTCGATCTCAGCACAAAGGACAGGCGATGAACAGTCGTGCGAACGTCATCAATCGGGTGGCACTGACTGTGCTCGGCCTGCTCCTCGTCGCCGCCGGAGGCCTTGGACTCGCCGTCGGCGTCGACGCGCTTGGGGGATGGCAGGCGACCGATCCGGTGCTGCGGCAGGAGGTGAGCACCTTTCCCGACGAGCATCGCTGGTTCTGGTGGGTGGTGTCCGGGGCACTTCTGCTGATAGCAGTGCTTGCGCTGCTGTGGCTGCTTGCCCAGCTCAAGACAGATCGGACGACTCGGTTGGACCTGACCA
>JBJMHG010000177.1:0-8733 GCA_045807485.1 Actinomycetes bacterium | reverse complement strand
GATGCGTGATCCCGAGGGAAACGAGTTCTGCCTCCTGCCTCCCCAGCTGGTCTAAGCCAACGTATCTCGCCTGAGGTGCGGTGACCCCGTCGCTAGCTTCGCTTGGCGCTTCTCGGACGCCGGCGCCGCAGCCCGGCAGCGTTCAAACGCGCCACCAGCTCGCGGGACGTCACGGCCACCGCGCCTGACGCCACGAGCTCGGCTCGCCGTTCGACCGGGACGTCGTAGTGGTCACCGTCGAAACCTCGCTCTGGAATGCCCAGCGGCGCAACGAAGGCGTGCAGCTCGTCGAAGGAAGTGTCGCTCGCAAGGTGACACCACAGCCGGTCATGCGCTGGAACCTCTGCGTCGTCGATCAGAATCACAAGTCGACCTACCGCTCCGCCCGCACCAGGGCGCGGACGCCGCCAAGGGCGTCACTGTGGCCAGCAAGCGTCCGACTGGCAAACGTGATCAGGGCTCTCTCATGGTCAACGACGAGGGTTGCCAGCCGCGACAGCGCCTCGTCATCGGCGCAGATCTCGAGCAGCGGCAGGTAACGATGCAAGGCGACTTCGGCGTCCACCTTGAGCCATTCGATCAGGCTCTCCCATTCATCGGTCGAGTGGACCGCGAGGTCGGTGTCCGCCTCAGCTTCCGTCGACCCGAGATCGGGCTCGACGCCGAGCGCGAGCAGCGCGACCGTCAGTTCACCGAGTACATACGTTTCGAGAACGACAAGTTCGAGCAGGATTGCTGCCTCTTCCGATTTGGTGCGTGCCGCTGCAAGCTCGCCGTAGACGCGGACGCCGTACCACTCCCCCCGCCACGCCTTCAGCAGCAACGCAACGAGCTGTTCCGAATCGGGCACCACCGGTCCATCGAACCAGGTGGCGGGCAATACTGGGACGCCAACGGTGAATGGAGCACTCCGCGTGACCGCGTTCCCGCACTTGTTCTCGCCGATCCAAATCGGGTCGGTCACTGTCAAGAACCGGATCCTGTCGTCCGGACACGACACCGTCATGGCCGAGGGCGGCATGATCGGCGACCGTCTCGTCGCCTACCAAGAGGCGCGGGCCAAGGGTGGAGCCGGCCTGATCGTGCTGCAGGTCGCTGGCGTTCACGAGAGTGCGAAGTATTCCTCGAGCGTGTTGATGGCCGACACGGACAAGTGCATCCCGGGCTACCGCCAGATGGTGGACGCCGTACGCCCCTATGGCACCACGCTCTTCGGGCAGATCTTTCACGACGGCCGCGAGATGATGGAGAGCCAAGACGGGTCATTGCCTGTTGCGTTGGCGCCATCGGCAGTGCCCAACGAACGCTTTCACGTGATGCCACGCGCCATGCCCGTGTCGCTGATCGAGGACATCGTGCAGTGTTACGGCGCTTCGGCAAAGCGACTGCAAACCGCCGGGCTACAAGGGGTCGAGATCGTGGCGTCCCATGGGTACCTTCCGGCCCAGTTCCTCAACCCTCGCGTCAACGTGCGTGACGATCAATACGGCGGCTCGCTCGACAACCGGTTGCGGTTCCTGCGCGCGGTGATCGCCTCAGTGCGCGAGCAGGTCGGACGCGACTTTGTCGTCGGGGTGCGCGTCTCGGCGTCCGAGGAAACCGACGAAGGTTTGTCGATCGAGGAATCTCTTGACGCCCTGGAGGCCTTGGACAGCGACGGCACCGTCGACTACGTCAGCGTCGTGGCCGGAACGTCGGCCACGATCTCGGGTTCAGATCACATTGCTCCGCCGATGAGCTTTTCGCCCGCTTATGTGGCGCCGCTTGCGCAGCAGGTGAAGAACGTTGTCAGTGTTCCGGTGATGGTCGCGGGCCGCATCAACCAGCCACACGAAGGCGAGCAGGTGATCGCGTCCGGTCAGGCTGACATGGTCGTGATGACGCGCGCCATGATCTGCGACCCACTCATGCCGAGCAAGGCCGAGCGGGGACTCGTTGACGAGATTCGTGCGTGCATCGGATGCAACCAAGCGTGCATCGGACACTTTCACGCTGGTTACCCGATCTCGTGCATCCAACATCCGGAGACCGGACGCGAGCAGCAGTACGGCGAGCGACGTCCGGCGTCCGAGCCGCGCGACGTGATGGTGGTCGGGGCTGGAGTCGGTGGGATGAAGGCAGCCGCCGTCGCCGCCGAGCGTGGTCATCGCGTGACCCTCTACGAAGCGGCCAAGCGACCGGGCGGACAGGTACTGCTGGCCGAGCAGCTGCCAGGACGCGCCGAGTTCGGTGGGGCAGTGACCAACCTGCTGAGCGAGGTCGATCGCTACGGCGTGAAGGTCATCACCGGCCACAGGGTGGACGCCGCCTTCGTGCGTCAGCAGCAACCCGACGTCGTTGTTGTCGCTACCGGCGCAACACCTCGGGTGCCAAAGCTCGAGCTGATGGACGACCCCTCGGTGCTGACGTCTTGGGACGTCATCAACGGTGCCGATGTCCCGTCCGGACGCGTCGTTGTCGCTGACTGGAGGTGCGACTGGATCGGCCTCGGCGTGGCACAGCAGCTGGCAAAGCAAGGGCGCAAAGTGACCCTTGCGGTAGCGGGGTACATGGCGGGTCAGCGCATTCAGCAGTACGTGCGTGACGAGATGACCAAGCAGGCGCTCCAGGCCGGCGTCGAGATTCTTCCGTTGGTCCGCATCTACGGTGCTGATGCCGACACCGTGTACCTGCAGCACATGCTGACCGGCGAGCCGGTCATGGTCGAGAACGTCTCTGCGCTGGTGCTCTCGCAAGGGCACGACTCGGTCAATGACCTGATCGACGCGCTGGACGACTACCCAGGTGAAGTGCACTCGATCGGAGACTGCCTGGCCGCCCGCACCGTTGAGGAGGCCGTGCTCGAGGGCTTGAAGGTGGCCTCCTCCATCTGAGCCTTGCGACCCATCAAATCCGCACGTTGCGGTTGATTGACTGCTCAGTCAGTATTGTCCCGTGAACCTCGAACGTCTGCTTGCGCCTCGATCTGTTGCCGTCGTCGGGGCAACTCCTCGGCCTGGCACCTACGGCAACCAAGCCGTCGAGAACCTCGTCGAAGCGCACTTCGACGGCCCCGTGTTCGGCGTCCACCCCAAAGCCACCGAAGTGCTCGGGGTCGCCTGCTATCCGACACTGTCCGAGCTGCCCGAAGTACCGGACGCCATCGTGATCGCGACGCCCGCCGCTACCGTTCCCGGCCTTATTGAAGAAGCTGGACGCCTCGGTGTCGGTGGTGCCGTGGTGATCGCCGCTGGCTTCGCCGAGGTCGAGCACGGACGCGAGCTGCAGCAGCAGTTGCGCGACAACGCACTCCGATACGACATGCCGGTGTGCGGACCTAACGGCAACGGGCTCGTCTCGGTGGTTCGGCGTGCTCCGCTTTGGGGCGACGGGTACAACATCGCGCCAGCCGGTGGCGTTGCACTGGTATCCCAAAGCGGCAACGTCGCAGTGAACGCCCTCGGCTCGACCCGCGGACTGCACCTGCACACGGTCATCTCCTGCGGCAACCAGGCGGTGCTCGACTCGTCCGACTACGTCGTCGCACTTGCGCAGCAAGACGGGGTGCGTTCGATCGCGCTCTACCTCGAGGCCGAAGGGGACGGCACCAAGCTCGCCGAAGGGCTTGCGCTGTGCGCCGAACGCGAGATCGGCGTAGTCGTGCTGAAGTCCGGACGGAGTGCGCTGGGCGCCACCGCTGCTGCCGCCCACACCGGCGCAGTGGCCGGTGACGCAAAGGTGCTGCACGCGCTCATCGAGGACGCCGGCGGCGCATGGGTCGACGACCCGCACGAGCTGCTCGAGACCGCCAAGGCCATGGCGCACGGACGCCGCAAGGTCGCTGCCGGCATCGCGGTGGTGACGTGCTCAGGCGGGGACGCCGCGATCAGTGCCGATGAAGCCGACCGTCTTGGTATTCCGCTGCCACCGCTCGCCGAGGCGACGAAGGCGGCCTTGAGGCCAATCGTTCCGCCAGCCGCAACAGTGGGTAACCCGCTCGACTACACCGCCCAGATCTGGGGTGAGGTCGAGACCATCTCGTCGATCGTCCGCACCACGGCGTCCGATCCGTCACTCGGCCAGGTGGTGGTGTATTACGACCAGCCGCAGAAGATGGGCGAGGCCGCCACCGAAAGCTGGGACATCACACTGGGCGCGATCTTGCTTGGCGCAGAGGGCGCTGACGCTCCCGTGATGGTCGCCTCGACGATGGCTGACCTGCTGCCAGAAGACAAGATCGACCAGTGTTTGGCACAGGGCGTGCCCGCGGTGTGGGGTCTTACGACCGGCATCAAGGTCGCCAACGCGATGCGGCGTCCATTCGGGGACCCGACTCGACTGCGTGCGATCAGCGGCATCGCCGGTGCAGCCGAGCCCGGCGTCTGGCTCGCTGAACACGACGCGAAGGAGCTATTGGCCAAGGGTGGTGTCGCTATCCCCCGCGGCGGCGTGGCGACATCGATCGACGAAGTGGACGCGGTGGTGGGCTCGCTCGACGGGCCGCTCGCGCTCAAGCTGAGCTCGGCGTCGCTGCAGCACAAGAGTGACATCGGTGCACTCCAGCTGGGCGTCGTCGGATCAGAAGCAGCCCGCGCGGCTTTCCAGCGCTTGCGCCTGATCGAAGGACACAGCGACTCACCGGTCTTGATCGAACAGATGGAGCAGCCCGGAGTCGAGCTGCTCATCGCCGCGCGCCGCGACTCGGTCGTTCCTGCCCTGGTCGTCGGACTGGGCGGGCTCTGGGTCGAGGCCGTCGGTGACGCCGCAGTACTGCCGCTTCCGGCGGACGCCGCACAAGTCGAGCACGCACTGCGCGGGTTGCGCGGAGCATCGCTGCTCACCGGCGGACGCGGCGGTCCCGCCGTCGACCTTGCGGCAGTCGCGAACCTTGCCGTGCGTGTCGGCCAGCTCCTGATCGACGAAGACCTGATGTTGATCGAGCTGAACCCCGTGTTCGCGCGACCAGTGGGCACTGCACATGGAGCGGTCGCCGTCGACGCGGTGATCCGCAGGACCGCCTCAAGGTGACCGTCTCGGCGATGCATCAGGCGATGCATCAAAGGTGCGCCCGTGCTGAGTGAAGCCATCGGTGGGTTTCTTCCGGCAGCCGTCGCTGTTGCACTGAGCCCGATCCCGATCGTCGCGGTCATCGTGATGCTGGGCACTCCACGCGCCCGGACGAACGGACCCGCGTTTGCCGTCGGGTGGATCATTGGCATGGCTGCGGTGATGGCCATCGTGCTGGTCGTTCTCGGCGGTGGCAACACTTCCGATACGACGCAGACGTCGGTGCAGTGGGGCACGCTCGTGCTGGGTGTGTTGATGCTGACGCTCGCCTTTGGTCAGTGGCGAAAGCGTCCTCGTAGTGGCGAGCCCGCGGCGCTTCCTGCCTGGGTGAGCAAGGTGGACGCCTTCACTCCCGCCAAGTCACTGGCGGCTGGCGCCGTTCTGTCGGGCGCGAACCCAAAGAACCTGGCGCTCACCCTCTCGGCAGCGGGCGCGATCGCCGTTGACGGTCTCGACGACACACAACAGTTCTGGGCTGCCGCTGTGTTCGTGGGCATTGCCTCGTCCACCGTGGTCGTCTTCGTGCTCGCGGCGCTGGTGGCACCGAAGGCCACGGCGCAACCCTTAGCGTCCATCCGTCAGTTCATGGCCGACAACAACGCCGTGATCATGGCCGTCGTGCTGTTGCTGCTTGGCGCCAAGCTGGTCGGTGACGCGCTGAGCGGCTAAACCGTCTGGCGTGGGACTGAGTCGACCGTGAAGTCGGTCGAGGCCAGCTCGACGCGTAGGTCATCCATCAACAGGTACGCCGTGTACTCGCCTGGGTCGAGCGGCCACTTGCGCCGGTGTGACGTCTCGCTGAAGGTTCCGCGTCCCTCGATCGTCGCGTGAGTCACAAGGTGCAGCTTCGGACGGCTATCGGCGATTGACGCTGCTCGCGGGTAGATCGCCACCCAGTCAGCGCGGTTTCCAGGCGTCCAGGTCCAGTGCACTCCGATCGGTTCGCCAGACGCGTAGCGACCGCGATCTGTCCGGAGCGACGCTCGATCACCCGGTCCAGCGACCCACAGCCCCGTGCGCGCGAACTCTGCGCGGTCAGCATCACGCGCTACGACGTCGAATCGACCGGGTCCGACGAACTCACTGGCGAGATGCCAGCGTCCATGCTCGGTTTGCGGGATCTCGAACACCACCGCGCCCGGATCGGCATCACGTGGCACCACGACGACGGACGCCGCACCGCCTCCGCCTGCAACGCGCACGTCAACGTCGTCACCCAGGGCGACAAGCCGTCGGCTCACCGACACCAACGGTTGCGGTGGTGCGGGATCCATTCGCAACGTCGCGAGCAGGCCGCGGTGATCGGTCGGCCACGGCGACACAGACAGGTCGCTGAACTCCGAGTCGCTCTCGCCCACGATCAGCACCTCCTGGGTCGAGATATCGGGACTGACGTACATCAGGTCGATGCGATCGGCGGCGTGGCCATCTGCCGCAGGGTTGTATCCATCGACGAACGGCCGCGCAGCGGGCCAGGTGAGTCCCGGCTTCGTCACCGGGTCGGGATGCCGAGCACGGTAGACGTCCACGAGCCCGATCTCCTCAGCGGCAACACTTGTCGGCCAGGCGACTTCGCTCACGATGTGAGGCCGTTGTCCTGTTGTCTTTTCGGTCCAGTCACGGTGCGACGGAGCGTTGAAGTCCCCCAGCAGAACCACTGGAAGGCCTTCCTGCATCAGCTCTCGGGCTGCGTCTAGGGACGGCTGTATCGCACTCAATCGGATGCGTCGTTCACGGCGTATGAGTTGAGACACCGGCTGGCCGCGTCCGGCGCGAAACGGCCCGTATTGCCGTGACGGCGGGTGCACGTTCACGATCGCCACGACGCGTCCCGGCTCGAGCTCGACGAATACCACGCCATGCGAAGCCGAAGGCGGGTCGAGCAAGGGCAGCTTCGACAACACTTGGGTGCGATTGTCGTGGTACGGCCAACCCAGGGCAGAGGCAAGGCGCGGCACGTTGCCGCAGCCTTCTTGCAATGCCGCCACCGCAGCGCCGGAAACTTCGATCGCCTCAACGACCTTGTCGAAGTCGACTCCGGTGCCGCCGTACTCGATGTTGAGCTGCAGCAGACGCAGCTCATTCACCACCGAAGGGTCCTCACACTCGACATCGTTTCAGCGCATGCAGGTGCACACTCGACGCTGTTTTGGCGCAACCAGGTGCACACTCGACGGGGTTGGCGGGCCCGAGATGTTCGGTCAGCGTTGTACGTAGAAGAGGCGTTTGTTGACGAACTCGTCGATGCCCAGTGGTCCAAGCTCGCGGCCAAAGCCAGAGCGCTTGACTCCGCCGAACGGGACGTCAGCCCCTTCACCTGCCGGCGTGTTCACGTTGGCCATGCCTACTTCGAGCTGCTCAGCTACCCGAATTGCCCGTTCCTCGTCGGTGCTCCAGACCGCGCCGCCCAAACCGAGGTCGACACCGTTGGCGAGCTCAACGGCCTCTTGGTCGTCGCTGACCTTGTAGACGACAGCGACTGGCCCGAACAGCTCTTCTTTATAGGCGCGCATCTCGGGGGTGACGCCACTCAACACAGCCGGCGCGAAGTACGCCCCTTTGTCACCAACGATCGAACCGCCGGTGTGCAGGGTCGCGCCCTTCTGAACAGCATCCTGAACCTGGGCGTGCAGCTCTTCCGCAGCCTTACGCGACACCATCGGCGAGTACTTGTCGGCTGAGTCGTCACCCGGCTCCCGCGGTGACAGCGCGGCCGCACGCTTGGTCAGGCTAGCGACGAACTCGTCGAAGTAGTCGTCCATGACGATCATCCGCTTGTTGGAGTTGCACGACTGACCAACGTTCTCCATGCGGGTGTCCCACGCGGTCTGCGCCGCCGCGTCGACATCATCGGTGTCCAAGATGATGTACGGGTCAGAACCGCCCAGTTCCAACACCACCTTCTTGAGGTTGCGACCCGCCGCCTCAGCGACCGCCATGCCTGCCCGCTCAGAACCGGTCAGCGAAACAGCGGCCACCCGCGGGTCGGCGACCAGCTGTGCGACTTGGTCGTGCGTGGCGAACAGGTTTGCATAGACACCGTCGGGGACGCCGGCGTCCTTGAAGACCTCAGCGATGGCAAGTGCCGAGGTTGGGCAGTTCTCTGCGTGCTTGAGAATCATCGTGTTGCCGACGATGAGATTCGGGGCCGCCCATCGAGCCACTTGGTAGTACGGGTAGTTCCACGGCATCACCCCGAGAATGGTGCCGATCGGTCGGTACTCGATGCGGCCGCCCTCGTGTCCAGGCAGCGGCCTGTCTGCGATCAGCGCCGGCCCGTTGTCTGCGTAGTAGTTGAAGATGTCCGTGCAGTACTGCGCTTCGCCAGCTGCCTGTGAGGGGCTCTTACCCATCTCCCGGGTGATGAGGGCGCCAAGTTCGGCACTGCGTTCTTGGAACAGCTCCGCGATTCGTTTGACGATTGCCACTCTGTCTTCGATCGCCGTCGACTTCCAAGCCGCAAAGGCCGACACGGAGCCTGCTACGGCCGCCTCGACCTCGGCGTCCGTGGCGGCGGGAAACGTCTCAACGACCTCGCCGGTGAAGGGGTCAGTCACGTGGTAGCTCATGCGGGTACTCCTTCGCGAAGCTCGTGTGCGAACGTGTCGAGGTTCGCCACGAATCGGTCGACGTCTTCTTCAGTGTGCTGCACGGACATTGTCCACTGCTCACACTTGCCCCACGGCG
>JBJMHG010000176.1:0-6778 GCA_045807485.1 Actinomycetes bacterium | reverse complement strand
GGCCTCGAGCTTGCGCAGAGCCTGCGCTGCTGCCCCCGACATGGTCGCGTGCTGCCAGGTTCGGGCGGCCAGACCCAAGATTGCGAGTTCTTCTGAGTCGAAGCTGATCTCGGGCAGCTCATACGCATCCTTGGGGATTCGGTATCCCAGCTCGTCGTCGAAGAATGTGTCGTTGCTGCCGGTCTCGAGTGGTATTCCCATGTCGCGCAAGTCGTCCTTGTCGCGCTCGAACATGCGCTCGAAGGCCTCAGTCGTGGCGCAGGCGCCGTACTGGGGAACGGCTCTGCGAATCTGCTCCTTATTGATGTACCGGGTGGCAGCCAGAAGGCAGATCACCAGGTTGAGCAGTCGTTCGGTCCGTGGGGCAGCCATGAACTCTCTCTCGCGGTACTCGGCGGTGGGCTCGGCCCGGCCCGGTCTCCTGAGTGCTCGACGCTACCTGCTGCGTACAGTGAACGGCGTGATCCGGTGGCGAAGTGGACTCGTCGTCGAGATCAGGAGTCAGTGGGGAACCGCCCTCGAACTGGGTGTCACCTTGGCAGACGCAGACTCGAATGCCCCTCACCTCGTGCGGGCGCTGGCGTACACCGACGTGGTGGGCTCCCCCCAGGTGGGCGAAGAGGTGCTGGTGAATGTCACGGCACTCGATCTCGAACTCGGAACTGGGGGCTACGCCCTGGTTGCGGCCATTCCCTCACGGCTGCCCGAAGACCCGGTCGGCCCTGGGCATCTGGTCAAGGCTCGGTACACGCCGCTGCAGATGACTGTTCTGGGCGTCGACGAGCAGGAGTCACCCCATCATTCGCTACTGCGCGAGGCCGACGACCTGACTGAAATGCCGGTCGTGACCGCCGACTTGCATTCTGCGCTCCCCGCCATCGTGAGCGGCATCCGTGACAGCCGCCCGGACGCCGTGGTCGCCTATGTCGCCACTGACGGCGGGGCGTTGCCGCTGGCGTTTTCCCGCACGGTGCACGGGCTCAAGGAAGCAGGATGGATTGCAGGGTCGGTGACTGTCGGACAGGCCTTCGGGGGCGATTTCGAGGCGGTCACCGTGCACAACGGCCTGCTGGCCGCACGGCTCGTTCTTGGCGCCGACATAGCCATCGTCACCCAAGGCCCTGGAAATCTCGGAACGGGGACGCGGTGGGGGTTCAGCGGCGTAGCAGCTGGCGAAGCGATCAACGCCGCCGCAGTTCTGAACGGGCGGCCGGTGGCGGCACTCCGCGTGTCCGCGGCCGACGAGCGCGGCCGCCATCGTGGCATCTCACATCACTCCATGACCGCCTATGGAAAGGTTGCGGCATTTCCCGCTGATGTGGTGGTGCCTGCTCTCACCGACGAGATCGGTGACCTGGTCAAGCGACAAGCCGGTTCGCTGAGCCCGCCCCACAGACTCGCTGAGACCTCGACGGACGGCCTTGCCGAGGCGCTGGCAACATGCCCCGTTCCGTTGTCAACGATGGGGCGCGACGTCGACGAAGACGCCGCAGCGTTCCTTGCATCGGCTGCAGCGGGACGCCACGCCGCCTCGTTGGTGGCCAGCCACTGAGTCGGGCGACTCGTACGGCTAGCGCACGCCCAACAAGTCGATCACGAAGATCAGCGTTTTGCCCGAAAGGCGATGACCACCCCCGGGCGGACCATACGCAAGCGCAGGGGGGCAGACGAGCTGTCGACGACCGCCGACCTTCATACCGGGAATTCCCTCTTGCCAACCCTTGATCAGGTTGCCGAGCGGAAACTCGATCGGCTCACCGCGACCCCACGAAGAGTCGAACTCCTCGCCGCTGTCGAACTCCACGCCCAGGTAGTGCACCTTGACTGTCGCACCGGGACTGGCCTGCGCGCCCTCCCCCACCTCAAGGTCGGTGATGACCAGCTCGGACGGCGCGGGGCCGTCGGGAAAATCAATTTCCGGCTGCTGCGTCATCGTTCAGGCCCCTTCAGATGCTCAGTGCTGGTCTGCTCAGTGCTGGTCTGCTCAGTGCTGGTCAGCTCGGCGCTGTTCAGCTCGGCGCTGTTCAGCTCGGCGCTGGTCAGTAAGCGCCGAGGATGTCGACGGCGAAGACCATCGTGTCAGTGCCCTTGATCGGGCCTTGGCCGGCCTTGCCATAGCCGTCCTTCGGCGGAACCACCAAGAGCACTCGGCTCCCCACGGTCTGACCCACAAGTCCCTTGTCCCAGCCGGGAATCACCGAGCCAGTCCCGATGGACACGGCGTAGGGCTGACCGCGACTCCACGAAGAGTCGAACTCTTTGCCAGTGCGCCAAAGCGCGCCCTTGTACTGGACGACGATGGTCTGACCTTTTTGCACCTTGGGGCCGTCACCGACTACGACAGGGAGCGCGATGAGCCGGTTCACCGGGTCTGCTGACGGCATGACGATCTCCGGCTCCTTCGGAGTGATGGAGACGGAGGGGAGACTGTCGTCCTCGGTGGGAGCAGGCTCGCCCTTCGCTGTTTCGTCGGCTTTGTGTGCACCGAGGATGTCGATCACGAAGACAAGAGTGTCCCCCGCCTGAATCGGGTCTCCGGGAGGCGTATCGCCGTAGGCCTGGTCTGGCGGCGCAACGAGCATCACGCGGCTTCCTACCGGCAGACCCACGAGTCCGGCGTCCCAACCAGGAATCACCGCTCCGGTACCGATGCTGAAGCCGGCCGGTCCCCGGTCGAACGACGAGTCGAAGGTCGCACCGTCGTCCCAACGCACGCCGAGGTAGTCGACGACGATCAGGTCACCGGACGCCACATCGGCTCCGTCGCCCTCACTCAGGACCTTGACCACGAGGTCGCTGGGCGGATCCGCGTCGGGCACGGTGATGGTCGGCGGCTTGCCGAATCCGCCCTTGACCGTCGGCATCGCTGCCTCCCCGTCGGACGAGCTGCTCGCCTTCGACGGCGACGGAGACGCCGAGTCAGAGCTGACCGACGGAGAGGCCGAAGTGTCCGACGACGTCGTCGTGGTCTCCGGGTCGCTGCCGCACGCGGTCGTTCCGACCAGGACGACGACAGAGGTGGCCAGGACCGCGAGAGCGCGGCCAGTACGGATCGACACTGGTCTCCTTGGGAGGGGAAGTCATGCACGAAGTGCGTCGCGGGGGTCGCGAGCTTCCAGGGTAGACGGACAAGATCAGGCGGTGGTTCCGCCACGCCACCTGGCGCTACATGCTCTCGATCAGCCGGTCCACGCGGTCGTCGAAAGCCTTGAAGGGGTCTTTGCAAAGGACGGTGCGCTGAGCCTGGTCATTGAGCTTGAGGTGCACCCAGTCGACGGTGAAGTCCCGACGTTTCTCTTGGGCCCGACGAATGAAGGCGCCTCTGAGCCTCGCCCGTGTCGTCTGAGGTGGCTTGCCCTTGGCCTCGAAGGTGCTCAGCTCGGAGACCACACGATCGATCAAACCGCGTCGCTCCATGAGGTAGAACAGACCGCGATCGCGGCGGATGTCGTGGTAGGCCAAGTCGAGCTGAGCGACGCGAGCTGAACCCAGTGACACGTCGTGCTTGGCCCGGTAGCGCTCGATCATCTGGTACTTCGCAACCCAGTCGACTTCGCGTCCGACCGACGCCAGATCTCCGGTCTCCACGGCAGTGAGTACCCGCTGCCAAAGGTCGAGCACACGACGGGTCACCGGGTCATCGATACCGCGACGTTCGGTGAATGCCAGAGCCTTTTCGAAGTACTCGGACTGAATCTGCAGCGCAGACAGTTCGCGGCCGTTGACCAGGCGAACCAGTCGTCGTCCGGTGGGGTCGTGACTGATTTCTCGGATCGCTCGGATCGGGTTCTCGAGCGACAGATCGCGCAGGACAACGCCGCTCTCGACCATGCGCAGGACGAGGTCGGTTGCTCCGACTTTCAACAGGGTGGTCGGTTGTGCCAGGTTCGAGTCGCCGACGATGACGTGCAGGCGCCGGTACTTCTCAGCGTCGGCATGCGGTTCGTCCCGGGTGTTGATGATCGGGCGTGAGCGGGTAGTCGCCGATGAGACGCCTTCCCAGATGTGCTCCGCCCGCTGGCTCAAACAAAAGACCGAACCGCGAGGTGTCTGGAGCACCTTGCCAGCACCCACGATCAGCTGGCGGGTGACCAGGAACGGAATCAGCACATCGGCAACCTTGCCGAACTCACCCTGCCGCGAGACCAGATAGTTCTCGTGGCACCCGTACGAATTACCGGCCGAATCGGTGTTGTTCTTGAAAAGGTACACGTCGCCGGCGATGCCCTCTTCGTGAAGTCTTCGCTCAGCGTCGATCAAGAGTCCCTCAAGGATGCGCTCTCCGGCGCGATCGTGAGAGATCAGCTCTAGAAGTGAGTCACATTCAGGCGTGGCGTACTCAGGGTGTGACCCAACGTCGAGGTACAGCCGAGCGCCGTTGCGAAGGAACACGTTGCTGCTGCGACCCCACGACACGACTCGACGGAACAGATAGCGGGCTACCTCGTCTGGCGACAACCGGCGCTGTCCCCGGAAGGTACAGGTCACCCCGTATTCGGTCTCAATGCCGAAGATGCGCCGGTCCATGGGTTACCCGCCAGATCCTGAGAGCAGCTCGTCGAGCCGCTCACCTGAAAGACGCTTGAACTTGCGGGTCTGGGTACGCGTTCGATCGAGGACAGCGACTTCCAGTGAACCCGGCACCAGGTGCCGCGTCTCGTCGCCGTTGTCAGTCGCCAAGGCATCGACAGCCACCCGTAGTGCACCAGCCAGGTCAAGGTGCTCTTGGTAGCCGTCTTCTAGTGCCGCGCTGATCGCGTCCGCCGAACCGCCCATGACTACGTAGCCGTGCTCGTCGGCGACAGAACCATCGAAGGTCAGTCGGTACATCTGGTCGTTCTCGGGGGCGTCACCCACTTCAGCCACGACTATCTCGACCTCATACGGCTTCGAGGTCTCAGTGAAGATCGTGCCCAGGGTCTGGGCATAGGCGTTCGCAAGGTTGCGCACGGTGACATCGCGGCGGTCGAACGAATAGCCGCGGAGGTCCGCAAGCCGGATTCCTGCGACCCGAAGATTCTCGAACTCGTTGTACTTGCCGACGGCCGCGAACGCGATGCGGTCGTAGATCTCGCTGACCTTGTGCAGCGCACGCGAGGGATTCTCGGCCACGAAGACGATTCCGTCTTGGTACTGAAGCACGGCAACCGAGCGCCCGCGTGCGATGCCCTTGCGCGCGTAGTCCGCCTTGTCCTTGATGATTTGTTCAGGCGAGACGTAGAACGGGACCGACACAGTTGTTCCTCTCAGCGAGTGCGGGAAGCCAAGGTCTGCTAGGTCAGGGAGGCGGCCGGGCCATCCGGACGCTGGGTGCGGGCAGCCACCAGTCGTTCGACGACTTCGCCGACCTCGTCATCTGGTAGCCGCCGGTAGCCGCCGGCAGAGACCACTGAGACCACCGGGTAGATGCGCCGCATCAGGTCTGGTCCGCCGGTGGCGGAGTCATCGTCGGCAGCGTCATACAACGCCTGCGACGCAGCGAGCACCGCGTCTGGCTCGGACATACTTTCGCGGTACAGCTTCTTCAAGGATCCCCGAGCGAAGAAGCCACCAGAGCCGACCGCGTGGAACGAGTGTTCTTCGTAGCGTCCGCCCGTGACGTCGTAGCTAAAGATGCGGCCAGCGGAGATCTCGTGGTCAAACCCCGCGAAGAGCGGAACTACTGCCAGTCCCTGCATGGCCATGCCCAGGTTCCCGCGAATCATCGTCGCTAGGCGATTCGCCTTACCTGTGAGGGACAGCGTCGTGCCCTCGATCTTCTCGTAGTGCTCGAGTTCGACTTGTAGCAGGCGCACCAGCTCGATCGCCAGCCCGGCGGTGCCCGCTATTCCGACGGCGCTGTACTCGTCAGCGGGATAGACCTTTTCGATGTCGCGCTGCGCAATGATGTTCCCCATGGTGGCGCGTCGGTCGCCTGCCATCACCACGCCACCGTCATACGTCAGCGACACGATCGTGGTGCCATGTGGCGCGTCGAGCTCAACTCCGCTGAAGGTTGATGACGAGGCCGAACTTGGCAGCAGAGCTGGAGCGTGGTCGGCCAAGAAGTCGGCGAATGAGGCACTTCCGGTACGAAGGAAGGCCGCCGGCAGCGCCCCGCCAGGAAGCGCGGGTCCATGAGCAGACGTCACAGTGTCACTCTCCACCTTTCTGCACGAACGCCCTCACGAACTCTTCTGCGTTTTCTTCGAGCACTTCGTCGATCTCGTCCAAGATGGCGTCCACGTCTTCACTCAGCGCTTCGTGCCGCTCTGAGACGTCAGTGCTCTCAACCGGGGCGTCTTCGACCTCATCGGATCGACGATCGGCGTGCTTCTGCCCACCAGTCTCCTGTGAACTCATGAGTCCCACCTTTCCCTCGAATCCGACACTAGTCGGATCGACCCACCGGGGCTCGCACTGAACCCGTTGGGACCAGGTGCCAAGATATCGCGGAGGGCTAGCGGCTAGGACGCCAGAGCGTCGACCAGCTCTGCTGCAGTCTCGCAACGATCCAGCAGCTCCCCCACGTGATGCTTCGTTCCACGCAGCGGTTCCAACATCGGAACGCGCTGAAGCGATACCCGCCCTGGGATGTCGAAGATCACCGAGTCCCAGGAAGCCGCGGCAACGTGCCCGCCGTATCGACGCACGCACTCTCCACGGAACCAGGCCCTGGTGTCGTCAGGTGGGAGGTGCACCGCGGCTTGCACGGCGTCGGGCTCGATGATTCGCTCCATTCGCCCGTTCTCGACCAGTCGCTGATACAGCCCCTTGTCCGGCCGGACGTCGGAGTACT
>JBJMHG010000175.1:0-11178 GCA_045807485.1 Actinomycetes bacterium | reverse complement strand
AGCGCCGACGTCCGCGGTACCAGCGGGCGCAAACCCTACGCTGACTGGGTGAGCGCGCCCCGTCTGCAGGACGAGCCTGCCGCATGGACCCGCTCGGTTGCCTTGACCATCTTTGCTCTGACCACCATTCAGCTTGCGATCGCGGCATTCGTTCCCGGGTTGGAGCAGTTCGACGGCAAGGGTTTTGCGGCGCGACTGATCGCCTATCCGGCGATGATGCTCATTACTCCGGTCGTCTACTGGCTTTCAACCAAGCAACAGGGCCGGCCATCACCGCAGCCACAACAGTGGGATGCCTACGCGCTGATCTGGCTGCCTTTTCTGATCGATGTCACCGGAAACACCCTCAACCTCTACGACTCGGTGTCGTGGTGGGACGACGCAAACCACTTGGTCAACTGGTTCTTGCTGTCGGCAGGCATTGGCTTGATTCTGTCGAGAACGTCGATCACTCAGGCGTGGGCGCTGCTGTGGCTCACCACGGGCATCGGTGCACTCTTGGCGATTGCCTGGGAGATCGGCGAGTACTTCGCTTTTATCCGCTACGGAACCGAGCTGGACACGGCATACGTGGACACGCTGGGAGACGAGGTACTGGGCAGCGTCGGTGCGTTCGTGGCCGGACTCTGGATGGCGCTGCGTCGACGCCGCCTGGTCACGCGCGCGGCTTGACCTTGCTCGGGTCGAAGATCGAGAGGTCAGCGACGGTGGCAGTGTGTCCGTCCACCCAGACCACCGTCTCGTTTTGGGCGGCTCTGGATTCGATCACCGCGAGCGCAATGTTGCCGAAGCGCGGGCTGCTTGTCGGACTGGTAAGCGTCCCGACGACGGCGCCCTCTCTGGTGATGTCGGATCCTGGTGCTGGAAGCTCACCTGGCTCGAGTCGCAAGGTCTTGAGCCGGCGTGGAGGGTGATCGGCGATCGACTTCAACGCAGACTGGCCGACGTAAGTGAGTCCCGGAGCGAAGCTGACCATTCGGTCTAGTCCAAGATCGAACGGTGTGCGCTGCCCGGGCTCGTACTCGTACTCGAAGACGATCAGGCCTGCCTCGATGCGCGCGATGTCGATGGCGTTGAAACCGACCGGCCGCACACCGGCGTCCGCAAGCTTGAGCCAGAGGTTCTCGGCTTGGTCTCGCGCGGGGATCAACTCGTATCCGAGCTCGCCGGAGAAGCCGGTGCGGGACATGAAGACGTCAATGCCCGCGATGGACACCGGCTCAGTCGCAAACCTGAAGTAGGGCAGCGAGCTGAAGTCGAAGTCGCTCAGCGACTGAAGGATCTCGCGCGAACGTGGACCCTGTACCGACACGAGCGGCATGTCGTGCAGCCGGTTTTCGAGCTGGACGTCTGCATCCGGCGCGAGCTTGCGGACATACTCGTCAAAGGTCTCAGTGTTGGTGAAGGCGTAGTAGGTGTTCTGGCCTCGCTTGTAGATGGTGCCCTCGTCCTGCAAGAGACCGTCGTCGTCGACGAAGGCGCCATACCGCACTTGGCCCACCTGCTGCGTGCTGAGGTTGTTCGTATAACCCGCCTGCAACGCCGACTGCGCGTCGGGACCCGAGACGGTCCATTTGTTCAGCGCGTATACGTCCCACATGCCGGCACCGGAGCGAAGAGCCTCGTACTCAGCGGCGACGTCGCCGAAGTCGAGGGTCCACATCCACCCACCGAAATCGTCGAATGTGCCGCCCTGACGCTCTTGGACGTCGTACAGGACGGAGCGGATGGGCTCGTCGGCCATGGTGACCACCTCCGGCGCATACCTTGGCGAACATGGACTGACTAGTCAATCAGTCAGAATCACCTGAGTCTGGGAAACGCCACGACGTGGCACAGCGTTACGAACCGGGCGTGGGGCATTGCCAAACGCCCAACTTCTGGCGCTGCGCTCGCTTCTCTGCGCGTTGCAACTGTGACTGCCATTGGTATGCAGAGTTGTACGTGTACTCGAGCGCGAAGCCGCGTCGGACCGCCTGCTTGTTGAAAAGAATCAACCGCTGACCGTCCAGCCACAGGTAGGCGAGGGTTCTTCCGTAGTAGTCGAGTCGTCCTTGCGAAGGGTCGAACTCCAGGAGGACGCGTCTGTCATTGAGAACGCGGCTAGCGAAACTGGACGCCTCTGGTCCGTAGCACTCGATCGGCTCGGTCGGGTGGACGGTCTCAGGCGTATCGATGCCAATCAGCCTCACTGTCAGCTCCCGCCCACCTTTGCTCACCTCGACGGTGTCACCGTCAACGACCCTCGACACCTGCCAGCCACGACTTACTGGCCCGTCCGGCCGCAAGCGGTGCTGGGCCGTTGATGGCGTAGCCAGAGAGGGCGTCCTGTGCTGATGTGCCCTGACCGGTGGCGCGCTCTTACTGTCGGCAGCGCACCCAGCCATCGCCAACAACGCGCATGCCAGTCCAGCGAAGATGAACACCCACTTACGAGACATCAGGCTGAGCGTCTCATGTCGTGTTGTGGAGAAGTCCGCGTGCGTTTTCGCGAGCCGGTGCCGTGTCGTTCCCGGCGCCGCGCCCGGCCATCGCCGACACTGATGAGCGAACGCAGAAGGCCCCTCCCACTAGGCATGGGAGGGGCCTCCTCGCATTCACCCGGGGGTGAACGCCTGATTCAGCCGAAGCCGAACCGGATCCGGCCGAAGCCAGACCGAACGCGCTGCGCCTCCCCGTCGAGCAGAGTCTCCGGTTGCCCGTCGCTCCGTCTCGTCCGGAAGTTGCCTACCGGATCGCCCGTTAGTTGCCCTTCGGGTGTGTCCTCTGGTTGCCCTTTGGACCGGGTGCGCCTTGCGGCGTCGTGGAGAAGTTGTATGCCCGCCGAGAGCATGAGCGCAAGGGTTTCCGGGAGAGAATTTGAACAGTTTCATCGCCCACAGGTTCGTCCACACATCGCTACGCGTGTGTCCCCAGGACGTCCCCAAGGTCATCCACAAGCCCTGTGCATGAGACAGGTGTCGGACGCAGTGAAATGCGAGCCGGGTGAAGTCTCTACGCGGTGTTCCGCTTGAAGGACGCCTCGATCTCGCGCTCAGTCTCAGCGCGGCCCTCCCAGGTGGCTCCTTCGACAGACTTACCAGGTTCGAGGTCTTTGTAGACCTCGAAGAAGTGCTGGATCTCGAGCTTGTCGAACTCAGGCATGTGGTGGATGTCGCGAAGGTGTTCTTTGCGGGGGTCGTGTGCGGGGACGCACACCACCTTGTCGTCACCGCCGGCCTCATCGGTCATGCGAAACATCCCGATCGCACGGCACTTGATCACACACCCCGGGAACGTCGGTTCATCGAGCAGCACCAGCGCATCCAATGGGTCACCGTCAAGACCCAGGGTGTCCTCGATGAACCCGTAGTCGGCGGGGTATCGGGTCGAGGTGAACAGCATCCGGTCCAGTCGGATGCGACCGGTCTCTTTGTCCAGCTCGTACTTGTTGCGGTGCCCCTGGGGGATCTCGATGAAGACGTCGAACTCCACAGATGGTCCCTTCTGGGTGCGGCAGGGAAGCTGGCGAGCTAGGGGCTGGCGTGGCTTAGGGTCGCTTCACGCGGGTTCCAGTGTCCCGCACACCCACCTGTTGACCTCGAGGGGGTCGGATGCCACGGGCACGTTGGTGGGTGATCGGTGCCATGTCCGTGCTGACGGTCACCGTGGTGCTTCTGGACGCCACCGGCGTGATTTTCGACGCCCCCGAGCCGTCGTTGCCGCCACCGTTGGCGCTGCCGACGCCCGACGCGGATGGCGCTGCGGCGCTCGCTGCCGTCGAACCAGAGCCGGGCGACCCAGACCAAGGCGTGATGGCGTCTGTCGAACGCATCCTGCGCACCAAAGGACTCGGCAAGTCGGTGCACGCCATCGTCGCGCCGCTCGCAGATCCCGCACGGCCGTGGATGCAGATTGACGCGGACGCGGCTGCTGCGCCCGCCTCGACTCTCAAGCTGTGGACCGCTGCCGCAACGCTCGACGCCTTCGCGCCGGACGAGCGCATCACCACATCGGTGCTGTGGGATGCGGCGTCCAACACGCTGGTGCTTGTCGGGGGCGGCGATGCCACGCTGCAGACCAACGCATCCCGATCAAGTGACTCAGCATCACTCAACGACCTTGCGCGGAACGTAGCGCGAAGGCTGCCACAGCTCTCGAGCTCGTCCACCAAGATCACGCTCGACTACGACACCTCACTGTTCACCGGACCGTCGGTGTCGCCGGAGTGGGAACCGACGTACGTCTCGTCCGGCGTGATTGCACCAGTGACCGCACTGATGGTCGACCAAGGCATGGTGAGCCCACCTTCACTTGCTCGATACCCCGAGCCGGCACAGGCGGCAGCGGGCACCTTTGCCGAGCTCTTGCGCGATCGAGACGTCAACATCGCTTCGCACTATCGATCAGTGGACGCCAGTGATGACCTGCCCGCAGCGCGTTCCATCGCGGTCGTCAAGTCGGCACCGATGAACGACCTCGTCGAGGAGATGCTGCGCAACAGCGACAACCAGATCGCTGAATCGTTGGGAAGGCTTGCTGCAGGAGCCAGTGGTCTTCCCACGTCGTTCAAAGGCGCCGCGCGGGTGATCCGGAGGGCTGCTGCCTCACGCGGTGTGGACACCACCGCGGCGAAGATCGTCGATGCGAGCGGTCTGTCGCGCGAAGATCGATTTTCCGCCACTGGGCTTCTCGATGCGCTGCATGTCGCCTCGGATGAACCGGCGCTGGCCCCGATCTTGTCGGGGCTTGCGGTAGCGGGCTTCGATGGGACGCTTGCCGATCGCTTCCAGGCCGGCCCGGCATCTGCTGCGGCTGGAGCTGTGCGGGCCAAGACCGGAACGCTGACAGGGATATCCGCTGAAGCCGGCGTCACGACCAGTTGCAGCGGAGTGCTGGTCTCCTACGCCTTCGTCGCCGACGCCGTCATTGACACTGAGTCGGCGCGATCTGCCCTTGATCGCGCTGCCGCGGCACTGGCGGCCTGTCGCTGACCTGGCCGAAGGTCAGGACAACGGCATCTCCCGGCACGTCGGACGTCGGACGGGTGAGCAACGTACGGTGGGTCACTGAGCAGCCCAAGCGTCATCGACTGGTCCTTGGCGCGCAGCGTCGCGCACAGAGTCGGCGGTAACGGCCCGACGATTGGGCGCGAGGGTGCGCTCCAAGCCGTCGAAGAGCTGCGCGTTGGGGCCGTGACAGCGGTTCATGTCGTGCGAGACATCACAGGGCTCAAGGCCGATGCGAGTCCTGAGGCCGTGCGCGTGGTCGATCGTTCGCGTTGGGTTGATGCCAACGCTGCGGCGTTCGCGAGCGTCCTTGACCCATTGACCAAGCGAATGAAGCGAGACAGTGCGACGGGCGCGATCGGGTCGCGAGTTGCCGGTGCAGAGATCGGTGCGGCCCTGGGGTTCCTCTCCGGGCGCGTCCTCGGGCAGTACGAGCTGTTCACCGCCCCTGACGCGGAGCCGCACCTGCTTCTCGTCGCTCCGAACATCGTCGAAGTGGAGCAGCGACTTGGGGTGCGGCCTTCGGACTTCCGGCTCTGGGTGTGTCTGCATGAAGAGACTCACCGGGTTCAATTCACCGCTGTTCCGTGGCTCGGGCCGTGGTTGAGAGAGCAGATTTCGCTGACCATCGACGACCTGTCGGTCGAACCGCGTGATCTAGGACGCCGGGTCAGACAGCTGGTTGCGGCTTTGGTTGGGGCGCTCCGCGGGGTCGACGTGGTCAAGGCGCTCGAGCAGTTCATGAGTGAGGAGGAACGCGCAGTGCTTGATCACCTGACGGCTGTCATGTCGCTGTTGGAAGGGCATGCTGATGTCGTCATGGACGCTGTCGGCCCTGACGTGATTCCGACCGTCGACGTGCTTCGCACGCGGATGAACGAGCGCAGAACCAACCCCAAGGGCACTGAGGCGCTGGTCCGTCGCTTACTCGGGATGGAAGCCAAGCTGGCTCAGTACCGCGATGGCGCCCAGTACGTCCGGTCGGTGATCGAGGAAGTGGGGATGTCGGGCTTCAACCGGGTCTGGGAGGGCCCGGATTCGCTGCCCACCCACGACGAGCTCCATGCGCCAGACAAGTGGATTGCCAGGGTCGGCGCTGGGGCATGAGCGGACCGCACCCCGCCGTTGCCGACGTTCGGCGCGCGGTGCGTGGCGCGCTCCAGGGGTTGCGTCCTGGATCTGTGGTGCTCGTTGCGGCCAGTGGCGGCCCTGACTCGATGGCGTTGGCGGCGGCGACGTCGTTCGTGTCTGCGCGACTGGCACTTCGTCCTTATGCAGTGGTTGTTGACCACCAGCTGCAGGCCGGCTCGGCGTCGGTAGCGCAACGGGCAGCCGATCAGCTGAGCAAGCTCGGCTATGAGCACGTGTCGGTGACTGCCGTGACAGTGAACGGCGTTGGTGGACCTGAGGCCGCTGCCCGGTCGGCGCGCTACGCAGCGATCGACGCCGTAGCCGAGGAGGTCGAGGCCGCGGTAATCCTTCTCGGACACACTCTCGACGACCAGGCGGAGTCTGTCTTGCTCGGTCTTGCGCGCGGATCCGGTGCCGGGTCGATCAAAGGAATGTCGGACGCGAATGGTTTGTATCGCCGACCGTTCCTGAACATCCGCAGGGCGCAGACCCGTCAAGCTTGCGTCGAGCTGTCGCTGGACGTCTGGGACGACCCGCACAACGAGGACCAGGGGTTCACTCGCGTGCGAGTTCGACAGCAGGTCATGCCAGTGATCGAGTCAGAGCTTGGCCCAGGGGTGGCGGAGTCGCTTGCCAGAACGGCCCGGCTCCTGCAAGCAGACGATGCGGCTCTTCAGGCCTGGGCTGGCGAGGTGAGGAATAAGGCAGCTCTCACCAGTGACGGCGGTCTGGCCCTCGACGTGCGCGTGCTCAATGAGGCGCCTCGGGCGGTTCGCATTCGTGTGATCCGCGCCGCACTGCTCGAGCTAGGGGTACCTGGAGGTGACCTGCGCGCGTCACACCTTTCCGATGTCGACGCCTTGGTCAGTAGTTGGAAGGGTCAAGGCGAAGTGCACCTGCCTGGCAGTATCGGCGCTTCGCGGTCGTATGGCAGGCTCCAGATCGCTCGGGCCCACCGGTAGACCAACGAGGAGCGCAGACAGACATCGTGGACGCCGCCGACATGGGTTCGGATCTCGCAGCGGTGCTGATCGACAGCGATCGCATCGGCACACGACTCCTCGAGCTCGCTGACGAGATCGACCGCGACTACGCCGACAAGGATCTGCTGCTGGTTGGCGTCCTCAAGGGAGCGGTCATGGTCATGGCCGACCTCGCTCGGGCGCTTCACACACCGGTCGAAATGGACTGGATGGCGGTCTCGTCGTACGGCTCGGGCACCCGATCCAGCGGCGTGGTGCGCATCTTGAAAGACCTCGACGCAGACCTCACCGGACGTCATGTGCTGGTAGTCGAGGACGTCATCGACTCTGGTCTGACGCTGCAGTGGCTCCTGCGCAACCTTTCCTCGCGCGGCCCGGCGTCCCTGCAGGTGTGCACATTGCTCCGCAAACCGGACGCCCTCCACACCTCAGTGAAGTACGTCGGCTTCGACATTCCGGCAGAGTTCGTGGTGGGCTATGGCCTCGACTACGCCGAGAAATACCGTTCGCTTCCGTTCGTCGGCACGCTGGCGCGGCACGTGTACCAGCCGGGCGCCTGAGGTTCCCCACGGCGGCAGTGTCAAGGCTCCCGGTGTACCGTCGAAGCCCAGACTTCCCCAGGCCTCAGGAGGTTCGGGGCCCCGACGCCCCCCGCCATGAACATCAAGCGCATCGTCCGCGGTCCGGTCTTCTGGATCGTCGTCGTGGTCCTCCTCGCGCTGATCGTCGCTCAGGTGATGACCGCCGGCGGTGGGTACGAGAAGAAGGACACCTCCGAGGTCATCGCGGCCATCAAGAACGGGGATGCCCAGCAGGTCACCCTCATCGACCGCGACCAAGAGGTCAGGGTCGAGCTCAAAGACGGCGACAAGATCAAGGCGAACTACATCGCGCCGCAAGGTGATCTGCTCTCCAAGCTTGTCCAGCAGGTGCCACCACCGGACGGCCAGATCAGCGAGGTCCCCTCCGAAGGCTGGCTGGTCACGCTCCTGTTCACCTTCGGACCGATCCTGCTGATTCTGGGTCTGCTCTTCTTCTTCATGACACAGATGCAGGGCGGGGGCTCGCGCGTCATGAACTTCGGCAAGTCGCGTGCCAAAGTCGTCAGCAAGGACATGCCGCAAACCACGTTCTCGGACATCGCGGGCGCAGATGAGGCCGTCGAGGAGCTGCAAGAGATCAAGGAGTTCCTCCAAGACCCAGCCAAGTTCCAAGCAGTGGGCGCGAAGATCCCGAAAGGGGTCTTGTTGTATGGCCCGCCCGGAACGGGCAAGACGCTGCTTGCGCGTGCCGTCGCCGGCGAGGCCGGTGTGCCGTTCTACTCGATCTCGGGTTCAGACTTCGTCGAGATGTTCGTCGGTGTGGGCGCCTCTCGTGTGCGGGACCTGTTCGAGCAGGCCAAGGCGAACGCCCCAGCCATCGTGTTCGTCGACGAGATCGACGCCGTCGGACGTCACCGCGGCGCGGGGCTCGGTGGTGGCCACGACGAGCGCGAGCAGACTTTGAACCAGCTGCTCGTCGAGATGGACGGCTTCGACGTCCAGGGTGGCGTGATCCTGATCGCTGCGACCAACCGCCCAGACATCCTCGACCCTGCGCTGCTGCGTCCAGGACGCTTCGACCGCCAGATCGCGGTGGAGCGTCCCGATCTGATGGGTCGCGAGCAGATTCTCAAGGTCCATGCTCGTGGCAAGCCGCTCGCCGAAGACGTCGACCTCACCGCCGTCGCGCGTCGCACGCCTGGGTTCACCGGAGCCGACCTGGCCAACGTCCTGAACGAGGCCGCCTTGCTGACCGCACGTGAGGGCAAGGCCCTGATCGACGATGACGCTTTGGACGAGGCGATCGACCGAGTGGTGGCTGGCCCGCAAAAGCGCACCAGGCTGATGAACGAGGATGAGAAGAAGATCACCGCCTACCACGAGGGCGGGCACGCTCTGGTCGCTGCGGCTCTCAACAACACCGACCCGGTGCACAAGGTCACGATCCTTCCGCGCGGGCGGGCGCTTGGGTACACGATGGTGTTGCCGATTCAAGACAAGTATTCGACCACGCGTAACGAGATGCTCGACAAGCTCGCCTACATGCTCGGCGGACGCGCAGCCGAGGAGATGGTGTTCCACGACCCGACGACTGGGGCGTCCAACGACATCGAGAAGGCAACGCAGCTGGCTCGCGCCATGGTCATGCAGTACGGCATGAGCGAAAAGGTCGGGGCAGTACGGCTCGGGCAAGGCGAAGGCGAGGTGTTCCTCGGTCGCGACATGGGACACCAGCGTGATTACAGCGAGCAGATGGCCGAGGTCATCGACGCCGAGGTTAGATCGATGATCGAGACCGCACACCAGGAGGCGTACGAGATCCTCCGCGAGAACCGTGATGTTCTTGACACCTTGGTCGTCGAGCTGCTCGACCGAGAGACGCTCGACAAGTCTGAGGTCGCTGAGATCTTCGAACCCCTGCGAAAGCGCCAGCACCGTCCGATATGGCTCTCGTCGAATGAGCGGCCGGTGTCCGACCGCGGTCCGGTGAGAAGTCGCAAAGAGGCAGCCGGCGAAGTGGCCGGACTCAACGGGTCCGCGGTCGAAGGCGCAGATACAGGTGTAGGTGAACCGGGCTAGTGGTCGACCCGATAGCGCTGCCTGACGAAATCGTGACGACGCCGTTCGACCATGACCGCGCCGCGGCAGCGGTCCGTGAGCTCTTGATCGCGGTGGGCGAGAATCCCGACCGCGATGGCCTGAAAGAGACACCGCAGAGAGTTGCGCGCATGTATGCCGAGACGATGTCGGGGCTGCGCGCGACCGCCGCTGACGTCCTGACGACCACCTTCGACCTTGGTCACGACGAGATGGTTCTCGTCAAAGACATCGAGGTCTACTCGCTCTGTGAACATCACCTCACGCCCTTCTTCGGGGTTGCGCATGTGGGTTACATCCCGAGCGAAGAGGGCCGCATCACAGGCTTGTCGAAGCTCGCACGACTTGTCGACGTCTTCGCCAGACGCCCCCAGGTGCAAGAGCGACTGACGACCCAAGTCGCCGACTCGCTGACCCGCATCCTGGCGCCGCTTGGTGTGATCGTGGTCCTGGAGTGCGAGCACCTATGCATGTCGATGCGCGGCGTTCGTAAACCGGGGGCGAGAACCGTGACGTCGGCGGTACGTGGACAGCTTCGCGACACCGCCACGCGCGCTGAGGCAATGAGCCTCATCCTCGATTCGCGCTGACCCCGATCGAACCCCATCCCAGCGTCACGACAGAATCGGCGAACCGGGCGAGCGACGCCCGACAGCGATCCGCCCGAAGCGATCCGGAGGTGCACCATGTCGGAGGTGCTCGACCAGGCCCGCCAGCAAGTGCTGCTGAACGGTGAGGGACTCGCCTACGACCAGCTGATAACGGTGCTCAACACTGCAGATGAGCAGTTGGACGCTCTGTTGGCGCTGGCCCATGAAGTGCGGCTGGCTTGGGCCGGAGACGAGGTCGAGGTTGAGGGCATCGTCTCGATCAAGACCGGCGGGTGTCCTGAGGACTGTCATTTCTGCTCCCAGTCGGGCGTATTCGACTCTCCCGTTCGTTCGGCCTGGCTCGACATTCCAGAGCTGGTGCAGGCAGCCAAGGAAACTGCTGCCACCGGGGCGACGGAGTTCTGCATCGTGGCGGCGGTACGCGGTCCGGACGAGCGCTTGATGGCGCAGGTCCGCGATGGTGTCGAGGCGATCAACGCCGCGGTCGAGATCAACATCGCGTGCTCACTCGGCATCCTGACGCAGCAGCAGGTGGACGAACTGAAAGTGCTTGGCGTGCACCGTTACAACCACAATCTCGAAGCAGCGCGCTCCTACTTCCCGCAAGTAGTTACCACTCACACGTACGACGAGCGCATCGCAACGTGCGAGATGGTCAAAGCGTCCGGCATGGAGCTGTGCTGTGGCGGCATCATCGGACTCGGAGAGTCGATCGAGCAGCGAGCCGAGCTGGCGACGCAGCTGGCCGCCCTCGAGCCGGACGAGGTGCCGCTCAATTTTCTGAATCCTCGGCCGGGTACTCCGCTGGCAGAGCAAGCGGTTCTCG
>JBJMHG010000174.1:0-9180 GCA_045807485.1 Actinomycetes bacterium | reverse complement strand
GGATTCAGGCGCCTCAGAGGCCCAATCTCGTCAGCGTAGGGACCATCGTTTGGCTTTCTTCAGAGCTGATGTTCTTCGCGGCGCTGTTCGCGATGTACTTCACCGTTCGCCAGGTCACCTTGCCTGCGGCTTGGCCACCCGAAGACGTCCATCTCAACGTCATCTTCGGTTCCTTCAACACTGCGGTCCTGGTGTCGTCGTCTCTTACCTGCCAGCTGGGCGTCTTCGCCGCTGAGCGTGGCGACGTCAAGGGGCTTCGCAAATGGTTCGTGATCACGTACTTCATGGGCGCGTTCTTCGTTGCCGGTCAGATCTTCGAGTACACGATGCTGGTGCAAGAGGGGCTGACGATCAGCTCGGCGGCGTATGGCTCGGTCTTCTACCTCACGACCGGCTTCCACGCCATGCACGTGACCGGCGGCCTGGTGGCCTTCCTGTTCGTTCTTGCGACCACATACATCGCTAGACGCTTCGACCATGACCAGGCCACTCGCGCCATCGTCGTGTCGTACTACTGGCACTTCGTCGACGTCGTGTGGATTGCACTGTTCGCGACGATCTACTTCATCCAGTAGCTACCAAGGGGACCCCAAGTGACCTTCTTGCTTGCCCGTCGCCGCAGTCCCTGGGCTACGGCGATCCTGCTGTTCCTCGCCTTGGCGGCGGTTGGTGGCATCTACTCTTTCGCGTCCTCGAGTAACAAGGCCGAAGCCACAGCACCTTCGGCGTCCACGACGATGATCGAAGAGGGTCACAAGCTGTTCCTCGAGGGCTGCTCGTCCTGTCACGGCCTCAAAGCCGACGGTGGATACCAGCCCGATGGCACAGTCGCCGGCCCGTCGCTGATCGGGGTTGGCACCGCGGCGGTGAACTTCCAGGTCTCGACCGGACGTATGCCGCTGGCCAACCCCAGCGCGCAGGCGCAGCGCAAGCCACCGGTCTACGACGACGAAGAGATCTCGGCGCTGGCCGCCTACATCGGGTCCTTGGCTCCAGGGCCTGAGATCCCGAGCCCCGACCTTTACGACACGTCTGGCCTCACACCCGAAGAGCTGGCACTCGGCGGAAACCTTTTCCGTGCCAACTGTGCGTCCTGTCACAACTTCTCGGGCAAGGGAGGCGCGCTGACCGACGGAAAGGCTGCGCCGTCTCTCATCGAGACAGAACCGCGCAACATCTACCAGGCGATGCTCACCGGACCCCAGAACATGCCGAATTTCCCTGACACCACGCTGCGGCCTGAAGACAAACGCGCCATCATCGGGTACATCGAGGCGATCCGTGACACCCCGAACAGTGGCGGCGTCGACACCGGACGCCTTGGGCCGGTCACCGAGGGCATCGTGCTCTGGCTCTTGGGACTGGGAGCACTCATCACGGCGGCCATCTGGATCGGAGTCAAGGCACGATGACCATCGAACCCCACGGTTCCGACGACAGCCTTCCCGAGCACAAGCCACGCAGAAGCGACGTCGACCCCAAAGCTGCCAAACGGGCCGAGCACCAGGTCGGTTTGCTGTTCCTGGCTTCTGGCCTGGCCAGCATGTTGTTCATTGTGTTCTTCATCACGACGTCGGTCGATGAGCAGATCCGCTTGCCAGGGTTCGGTTACACGAACGCCTCAAACCTGCTGCTCGGACTGTCGATGGGCTTCGCACTCTTCTTGATTGGCGCGGCCGCCATTCACTGGGCCAAGAAGCTGATGACCGACACCGAAATCGTCGAAGACCGCGGCCCTCAGACCTCGACCGATGACTCCAAGTCCGCGCTTCTCGAGGAGTTTCAGCGTGGCGTGGACGACAGCAGCATCACTCGGCGTCCGTTCATCGTCGGCAGCATGGTCGCGGCTCTTGGGCTTGCGGGTCTGCCTGCCGTCGTGCTTCTGCGCGACCTAGGACCGTTACCGGGCAGCGTGCTGCGCGAGACCATGTGGCAACCGGGCATGCACATCCTGGTCGCCGAGACGCAGCAGAAAATCAAGCCACAGGACCTCGAAGTCGGCACCTTGGTGAGCGCTGTGCCAGAGGGCATCGACGCAGTGATGGAGGAAGAGGGCAACCTCAACGCCCTCGCCAAGGCTGCGGTCATGCTGATCAAGATGGACCCGAACGAGATCGTTGCTGACCAGACCCCGCCGGGCGAGGACTCGTGGACGTACCAAGGCATCCTGTGCTTTTCAAAGATTTGCACCCACGTCGGATGCGCGCTTGGGCTGTATGAGCAGTTGACACACCACATGTTGTGCCCGTGCCACCAGTCCACCTTCGACTTGGCCGACAAAGGCAACGTCATCTTCGGTCCGGCTGCGCGCTCACTGCCTCAACTGGCGATAACCGTGGATGAGGACGGATACTTGATCGCGCGTCAAGGATTCACCGAACCCGTCGGCCCGAGCTTTTGGGAGCGCGGATGACCAGCAAGCTGGAGCAAGCCGGCGGTGCCGGCTATGTATGGGTCGATGACCGCCTCAAGTCGGCGAAGTACATCAAGAAGCAGCTAGGCAAAGTCTTCCCCGAACACTGGTCGTTCATGCTCGGCGAGATCGCCCTCTACAGCTTCATCATCTTGCTGCTTTCAGGCACCTTCCTGTCCTTGTGGTTCAAGCCGTCGATGATCGAGGTTGTTTACGACGGCTCGTACATGCCGCTCAACGGCGTCCGCATGTCTGAGGCGTACGCGTCCACGCTCGACATCAGCTTCGACATCCGTGGTGGACTGCTCATGCGGCAGATCCACCACTGGGGCGCTCTCTTCTTCGTCGCCGCCATCTCGGTGCACTTGCTGCGCGTTTTCTTCACCGGTGCGTTCCGCAAGCCGCGCGAGACCAACTGGCTGATCGGCGTCGGTCTTCTGACGCTGGGGCTGCTCGAGGGCTTCGCGGGCTACTCGCTACCAGACGACCTGCTTTCGGGCACCGGCTTGCGCATCGCGCAGGGCATCATGCTCTCGATCCCGGTCGTCGGAACGTATGTGTCGTTCTTCGTCTTCGGGGGTGAGTTCCCCGGCAGCGACTTCATTCCCAGGCTCTATACCGTCCACGTCCTGCTGGTTCCAGGGATCATCCTTGCTCTGATCACCGTCCACATGATGTTGATCTGGTACCAGAAGCACACCCAGTTCCCCGGCAAGGGTCACAACGAGCGCACCGTCGTCGGACTGCCGTTCTTCCCGGTCTACATGGCCAAGGCCGGTGGCTTCTTCTTCGTAGTCTTCGGCATCACCGCGTTCATGGGTGGTCTCTTCCAGATCAACCCGATCTGGCTCTACGGGCCTTACGTCCCCGATCAGATCACCGCCGGCGCTCAGCCAGACTGGTACATCGGCTGGCTTGAGGGTGCACTACGCATGATGCCGAACATAGAGATAAACATCGCCAACCACTGGACGCTGAGCCTGAATGTGCTGTTCCCGGCCGTCATCTTGCCGGGCATCATCTTCACGCTCATGGCGCTGTATCCGTTTATCGAACAATGGGCTACGGGCGACAAGAGCCCGCACCACATCCTCGACCGCCCCCGCAACGCACCCACGCGTACCGCGCTCGGCGCCATGTCACTCACTTTCTACTGCCTGCTGTGGGCACAGGGCGGCAACGACCTGATCGCCAGCACGTTCGACATCAACGTCTTTGCCATCACGTGGTTCATGCGCGGAGCAATCTTCGTGGTCCCACCACTTGTGTTCCTGCTGACCAAACGCATCTGCTTCGGCCTGCAACGTCGTGATCGCGACAAGCTGCTGCACGGCTACGAGTCCGGGATCATCAAGCGTCTGCCTGATGGCAAGTACTACGAGCAGCACCAGCCGATCCCTGACGAAGAGCGGGCGGTGCTCATGGCGCGCGCTGCGATGCCACAGCCGTTGCCGATGCCTGAGAAGTACGACGGCAATGGCGTCCGGCAAAAGAACTACCTGGTGAAGTTGCTGCAGGCCAGGCTCTCGCACTTCTTCTACTCAGAGCAGGTCCCGATGCCCACCAGGGCCGAGATCGAAGAAGCCATGCACCACGAGGCCGAAATCACTGCCGAGCGCGACACCGAGATCACTGATTCCCAAGCTCGGGCGCTGGCCCCCCACGACTGAGCCGGCCACCCTCACGGACGAATGTGCACGTCCCGCTGCAACTACGTCCGGCCAACGGCCAGCAGGTGCGCACTCGCACCGACCACACTCGGCTCAGCCTCCAACGCTCGCGCAGCAAAGAGCACCTCGTCCGGGATGTGTTCGGGGTCGATCTCCGACGCCGTCAGCCACCCGGGCCCTTCGACGCCCAGCAGTGCCTCGAGTCTCAACCCGGACGCTTGCACTTCCTCCGCCAGCTGATCGGGGCGGTGGAAGTAGGCGGTGGTGAACCACTCCGGACGCCCTGAGGGGTTTTCATGGACGCCGCTCGTCAAGTCTGTTTCAACTATGTCGCGGAAGGCAGGATCGCTCAGGTGCGAGCTGGCTAGTCCGTCCAGCAAGGACGCGAAGCGAGAAATTGCGGCAACGACCACCACTCCCCCCGGAACGGTCACTCGTGCCGCCTCGCGCAGCGCCAGAAGCCGATCCTCCCGATCGACCAAGTGATAGAGCGGGCCCATCAGCAGAACGGCCTGCACACTGGCGTCTGAAAGCTGCAACGAACGGGCATCGCCCAGCTCGACAGTGAAGGCGTGCGTTCCCTGACGGGACGCCGCCTCAGCCTGCTCGATGTGGAGTGGCACCGGATCAACGAGGTGTACGTCATACCCCTGGGCAGCAAGCCAGGACGAGTACCGGCCGGCTGCCCCGCCAACGTCCAGCACACGAGCAGGCGGATGCGGCAGGTATCTGGCCAGCAACTCCTTAGTCCTGAAGAACTCAATAGGTGAGGAGATGCCCTGCTCGAGCCGTTCTCGCTCCTGACCCAGGGAATAGTGCGCCAGGATCTGGGGATCGATCATGTGCTCAACGCTAGCTGGAACTACACACTCGATGAGCGTTGAGCGCACCCAGGTGCACACTCGACGGGGGCGTGCATCCTCGCTCTGGCCTAGAGGGCGCTGCCCTTTTGCCAGTCGGCCCAGGACATGTTCCAGTCGGTGTAGCCGTTCCACGCTTCTGGTTGGCGGGTGCCGTTGACGTAGTTGACGACGTCGCCGACCTTGCTGAGGTCGTAGAACCACTGCGCGTCGGCCATCGACATGCCGGTGCACCCGTGGCTGACGTTGGCCTGTCCCTGGTCGCTTTCTGACCAGGGCGCCGCGTGGATGTACTCGCCGCTCCACGTCAGCCGCATCGCGTACTCGACCCGGAGCCGGTAGTACTCGGGGTCGCTCGGTGAGACGTCGATCGAGGCGGCGTCCATGGTCACGACGCGGTCTTTGGAGATGATCACCTTGGTGCCCACCCTGGTGTCCCATCCGCTCTTGCCAGTCGTGATGGGAACCTTGCGCAAGAGGTCGCCGTCCTGGGTGACGGTCATCATGTGGTTGGCGATGTCGACCGTGCTGATCGTCGCGGCGCCGACGCTGAAGCGAGCCATGTCGTCGTCGTCGCCCCACACCCCGTTGCCGAAGTTGATGCCTTCGAGCCTGCTGCGCACCGTCACGTCCGTGCCCGGCTTCCAGTAGTGCTTGGGACGCCAGCGCACCATCTGGTCATTGACCCAGTACCAGCTTCCGACGGTTGCCGGCTTCGTGGTGACCGAGAGCCGCTCTTCGACGGCTGGCTTGCGCCGCACCGGCTGATCGAAGGTCATGATGATCGGCATGCCCACGCCGACGACCGCCTCGCCTGCAGGGACGATGCTGCTGTACCCAGTGCTCTTCGGCTTGACGGTCTTCAGCCACGTGCTCTCGCGCGCTGGGACACCGTCGGAGTCTTCGGCCCTGGCCGTGACGCTGTAGCGCGTGTTGAACGGCAGGGGGCCCTCGTTCGACGTCCACGCCATGCGGTGGTTGCTGTACGAACCGGCGATCTTGCGTCCGCGCTCATCGCTGACAGAAACCTGAGTGAGCTGGCCCTGCTCGGCCTTGACGACGATGGGCTTGGTGGGGGAAAAGGCGCGATCCTTGGCCGACTGCACCGCAATCACCGCGCGGGACTGCGGAGGACCGTCGTTGACGCCATTGGCGCCGGCGTTGGTGCACGCCCCGAGCCCTACGGTGGTAACCACGGCGGCAGCAACCCACGGCAGCATCCGCCGTCGGTGGGTCGTCATTGATGAGCTCACAGCGTCCTCTTGGGCCTCAAGATCAAAAGAAGGGGACGGGAGCAAGCCCCGCCTCCTCCTGAAGCTTCGACACTTGAGGTTACCTGCTCAAGCGGTGAAGGTCACTTTGGGCGCGACTCACTCTCGAGCGAACTCTCCGGCGTAGTACTCGAAAAGAATGCCGGTCACACCCGCGATGGTGACGATGGCGCCAAGAATGATCAACCACCACATCAAGAAGACCAGCCCGAGACCGACGATGGCCGCCCCTGCGCCAACCGGTAGTGGCCACCAGCTGTGCGGGCTGTAGAAGCCCTGGACGCCGGCGCTCTCGACGATGTCGCCCTCGTTGTCGTCTTCTGGCAGTGGGTCGAGCCGCTTGGCGGTGAAGAGCAGGTAGAAGGCGATCAGGAAGCCGAGCGCACCGGTGAACACCAGTGCCGCAGTACCTGCGGGCTCTTTGGCGAGCCACCAGTAGACCGCGCCGACCAAAGCGAAGAACGCGGCAAGCACAGCGAACAGACGTCCGGTGACGCGCATCTCTAAGTCTCCTCGGCCTTGCCCTCAACGACGTCATCGACGATGTCTTCGCGATGCGTCACTTCTGGTGCTCCGTAGACCTCGGCAAGAACCGAGTCGTTGTGGACGTCGCCCTCCCCCAATGCGATCTCAGGGTGGTGCAGATCGAACGCCGGAGACTCCGAACGAATGCGCGGGATCGAGTCGAAGTTGTGCCGCGGCGGTGGGCACGACGTCGCCCACTCGAGCGAGCGGCCCCAGCCCCATGGGTCGTCCTCGGTGACGCGGACGCCGCGTTTGTAGGTACGCCAAACGTTGTAGAGGAAGGTGATTGTCGACAGTCCCAGCAGAATCGACCCGAAGGTCGAGATCTGGTTCCAGACGATGAAGTTGTCTTGTGGGACGTAGTCGCCGTACCTACGCGGCATACCCGCGGCGCCCAGCCAGTGCTGGATCAAGAAGGTGACCTGGAAACCGATGAACAGCAACCAGAAGTGAATCTGACCGATCCGCTCGTCCAGCATCTTGCCGGTCCACTTCGGCCACCAGAAGTAGAAGCCGGCGAACATCAAGAAGACGACGGTGCCGAACACTGTGTAGTGGAAGTGCGCCACCACGAAGTACGAGTCGGACACCGCGAAGTCGAGCGGCGGGGACGCCAGGATGATCCCGGTCAGTCCGCCGAAGAGGAAGGTGACCAAGAATCCGAGCGAGAACAACATGGGGGTTTCGAAAGAGACCGACCCGCCCCACATCGTGCCAATCCAGTTGAAGAACTTCACGCCGGTCGGCACAGCGATCAACATGGTCATGAAGGCGAAGAACGGCAACAGCACCGCGCCCGTCACGAACATGTGGTGCGCCCACACTGCAACTGACAGTGCAGCGATCGAGATGGTGGCGAAGACCAGGCCCTTGTAGCCGAAGATCGGCTTACGGCTGAACACGGGCAGGATCTCGCTGATGATGCCGAAGAACGGCAGCGCCAGGATGTACACCTCTGGGTGACCGAAGAACCAGAACAAGTGTTGCCAGAGGATCGCCCCACCGACTTCCGGGGCGAAGACCAAGCTGCCGAACTGTCGGTCTATCTCGAGCACCAGCAGTGCGGCCGCAAGTACTGGGAAGGCAAGAAGCACCAGGATGCTGGTGAGCAGCACGTTCCACGTGAACAGTGGCATCCGGAACATCGTCATTCCGGGAGCACGCAGGCAGATGATGGTCGTGATGAAGTTGACCGCTCCCAGAATGGTGCCGAGCCCGCTCAGCGCCAGACCCATGATCCACATGTCCGCACCGACACCTGGCGAGTGGACGGCGTCCGACAGCGGTGAGTAACCGGTCCAGCCGAAGGCGGCCGACCCTCCAGGGGTGATCAGGCTCAGTGTGACGATGATGCCGCCGAACAAGTACAGCCAGTAGGCCAACATGTTCAGTCGTGGGAACGCCACATCAGGCGAACCGATCTGCAGCGGCATGACGGCGTTCGCGAACGCCGAGAAGAGCGGCGTCGCGAATAGGAAGAGCATGATCGTGCCGTGCATCGTGAAGAGCTGGTTGTACTGCTCGAGGCTCACCAGCTGCATGTTCGGCTCAGCGAGCTCAGCCCGCATGATCAGCGCCATGAGACCGGCGAGCAGGAAGAAGATGAAGGACGTGACGAAGTACAGGTAGCCGATGACTTTGTGGTCGGTGCTGGTGATCCAGCTGACAATCACCTTGCCGCGGCTCGTCGGCTTGACCGGGGCTGGCTCTACCAGCGTGGTCGTGCCCGGCTCTTCAACGAGGGTCACGGGTCCTCTCCAATCCGGACATTGCCTTGGTCCTGCGCGTCAGTGTTCGGACGCCCGGTGTCGAGCTGACCGGTCTGACCGGCCGCTCTGAGCTCTTCCATCTTGGCGTCGAAGTCCTGCTGGTCGACCACTTCGACCCAGAACAGCATCTGCGAGTGGTAGGTGCCGCAGAGCTCAGCGCATTTTCCTTCGTAGCGGCCAATCTCGTTGGGGATGACCTCGAAGGTATTGGCGCGCCCTGGCACGACGTCCATCTTGAAGAGGAAGTCGGGCACCCAGAACGAGTGGATGACGTCAGGCGAGGTGAGAACGAATTGCACCTTCTTGTCGACCGGCAGGTACAGCGTCGGCGGGTTGGCCGGGCTGCCTACCGAGTAAACATCTTCGTCGGTGTAGTTGAAGCCCCACTCCCACTGGTAGCCCACAACGTTGACGGTCTGGTCGGCGTCCCCACTGACCTCGGTGACGATGTTGCTGTCACGAATCGTCGGCCAGGCGAACGCGAGGATGACGATCAGCGGGGTGACTGTGTACATCACTTCGATCGGCAGGTTGTAGCGCGTCTGCTTCGGGACGTAGTCATCGCTGCGCTTGCGGTACCAAATGGCCGCACCGAGCATCAGGGACCACGTGCACGCACCAATCACCAACAGTGCGACCCAGGTGGCCTGCCAGAGGTGGAAGATCCGGTCG
>JBJMHG010000173.1:0-5990 GCA_045807485.1 Actinomycetes bacterium | reverse complement strand
CGACGACGTTCATGCGCCTTCGGCCCCCGACGTGCTCCGCAGATCGGTGTTGAGGAATCGACCGAAGATCAGCATCAGGATGACGACCACGACAATGAGGGTCATCGCAAGAACTGAACCGTAGTTCCAGTTCGGGGTGTTACCGAAGAATCCCTGAATCGAGTTGCCGAACAACTGGTTGTCCGGTCCGCCCACCAAGAGAGGAGCAATGAATTCGCCCGTTGTCGGAATGAGAACGAAGATGAAACCAGCAATGACACCAGGCAAGCTCAACGGAAAGGTGACGCGCCAGAACGTTGACCACTTGCTCGCGCCCAGGTCCTCGGCGGCCTCCAGCAATCGGTGGTCCATGTTCTCGAGCATCGCAAAAATCGGTAGGGAAACGAACGGCACCCACGAGTAGAACAACACCAGGGATACTGAAAACGTCGAGTAGATAAGCCACGAAACCGTCTGTCCGTCGCCAATGAGTCCGACAAACCTCAATGCCCCAGTAACGACTCCCTCGTCGTTGAGCATGATCTGCCAGGCTAGAACCCGCAGCAGGTAGCTGGTGAAGAACGGCGCCAACAGCAACAACAAAAGCGTGTACTTGTGCCGCCGGGCGACGAAAGCCAGGAAATAGGCGAGCGGGTAGGCGGCCACTGTTGCGACGATCGACACGATGAGAGCGACCTGCATCGAGTAGAAGAACCTCGCGCGAAACGGGTTGCCGTCTTCAAACAGGAAGCTCTTCCAGTTGTCGACCGAGAAGGCCACGTCGGCACCCGGGATGTTGGAACGAAGACCAACACTGAACAACACCATGAAGACGATGGGGGCAAGCAGAACAGCTGCTACGAACAACAACGGCGGTAGAACAAGCAAACCGCGGCCGGGCCGACGCCTTCCCGGCGGAGGACCGACTTCGCTCAGCTCCTCGGACGCCGAGGTCACGGCGGTCAGGAGGCCACGACCTCCTGCCACGCCAGTTCAACAGCGTCGAGATTTGGCATGTACCTCGCCAGATGGACGTCCTCGCTCGCGATTGCTTGAGGATCGTCGAGGTGCAGCGAGTCAACGAGGGCTTGGTTCTGAATCTTGTTGATGTCGATGGCTGTGTTAGCGGCGCCGTAGTAGTAGAGATTCACGAGGTCCTCTGAGGCAGGCTTGTTGATAAACGACTCCACGTAATCGTGTGCGTGGTAGTAGTTCTCGGTGTTCGCGCCCAAAGTGAAGCCACATACCCAAGCAAGTCGACCTTGCGATGGATCCATGTAAGCGACCTTCATACCTTTGTCAGCAAAGGAAGCATAGGCGGCCTGCCACGAGTACGTGATCCAGATTGTTCCCGAACGGAAAGCGGGACGCATCTGACCGTATTCGCTGTCCCAGTAGAACTTGTTGAGCGGCTTCTGCTCGATCAACTTGTTCTTGACTTGCTGAATCTGTTCATCGGTGGGGTCGTAGATGTCGTCGAGGCCGAGCAACAGGCCGGTCAGCTGGAAGTTGCTAGATGCACCGCTCCAAAGGGAGATCTTGTCGTCGTACTTCTGGTTCCACGCAAGCTCCCAACCTGTGGCGTCCGCTTCGTCGACCATGTCGGATCGATAGAGCAGGCTGCTGAAGCCCCAGTCCCAGGGGATCATGTACTGCTTGCCGTCTACCTGGGTCGCCTCAACCAAGTACGGGTTGAGGTTCTCGAAACTTGGGAGCAGCGAGGTATCAAATGGCTGCACGAGGCCACGTTCCACATATCTGGGGAGTGTGTCCGAGCACGGATGCATCAGGTCGAAAGAGTTGTCGGCCGTCGCCTTCTGCAGTGCCTGCTCGTCGTTGTTGATATAGGTGTAGCCGATGTCGTTGCCGCCGTACTTGTCCGTGTAGTCCGTACCGGCGACCAGGCCATAGCTCTGTGCCTTGGTGCCTCCGGCCTCGTATCCACCCCATTCAAGAATCGACAAGTTGCCGGACTCGTCCTCGATTGGAGCGCGTGACGCACCAGCCTCAGGAGCGCTGTTTTCGGCGTCTGGACTGCCACATGCCCCGAGCAGAGTGGCGCCACCGAGCATGGCCGCTCCACCGAGAAACTGCCGGCGATTGACGGGACTTGCGGGACTGCGGAGCAAATGAGACACGGGGCCCTCCTTGTGGGTGCCCCCGGTCTACTGTCACCGAAACCCGGTGTCAATGATTTGGAGCCGACTGGTGCGACTTCGTTGGAGATTCGCTTGCCACTGCCGCTTCGGTAAGCGCACGATGCTGAGGTGACAACCCAACTGGCTGGCCCACCAGTCGCCGAGACCGTTGACGAGAGCGCGCTGAGGCGTGAGCTGGCCGCTGTCTACCGCCTGGTCGCCCACTTCCGGATGACCGACCTGATCTTCACCCACATCTCACTCAGGGTGCCTGGCCCAGATCACCACTTCCTCATCAACCCGTATGGCCTGCTTTTCGAGGAAATCACCTCGTCGTCGCTGGTCAAGGTAGATATGGACGGGCAACCAGTGGACGTGCCGGACGCGAAGGTAAACCCCGCAGGGTTCGTCATCCACTCTGCGGTTCATCAAGGTCGCGAGGATGCGCAATGCGTACTTCATACACATTCGCGCTCGGGCTGCGCAGTCGCGGCACTCGAGAGCGGGCTGCTGCCTGTCAACCAGATGTCGCTGGAGTTCTACAACCGAGTCGGATACCACGACTACGAGGGCATCGCCCTAAACCTCGATGAGCAGAAGCGACTGGTCGCCGATCTCGGAGGCCACAACGCGCTCATTCTGCGCAACCACGGCTTGCTCACTGTCGGAGAGACTGCGGCCGAAGCGTTCCTGAGAATGTTCTACCTGGAGCGCTCGTGCGAGATCCAGCTAGCTGCGTCCGCCGCCGGTGAGCTGCGGCTTCCATCCCCACAGGTCAGCGAATACACGGCGCAGCAGTTCGAAGGCACCGTCGAAGGCGACTACAGCGACCCTGAGGGCATGGATCTTGCATGGCATGCGCTACTGCGGCTGCTGGACCGGGTGGCGCCCGACTACACCGACTAGAGCAGGAAACGATATGTTTGCGGAGTCGGTGCGCAGGGGTTGCCACGTCCATACGTGATGGTTCGCTGAGTCACGTTCGTGAGACACCAGAACACCGTCTTGGACGTCGTGGCTTCCGTTGGGTGACGACACAGCGAATCAGGGGCGTTGGCGTGATCCCCCAGGAATTGCAGGAGCATTTCCTCGGTCACGGAACCGGGCTCAGCCGAAGCATCGGCCAGCAGCTCTGAACCACGCTCGTACCGCCGCGCAGATCGTTTCGCATACGCATGGTCGTCTTCGTACTGAAGCATGGACGAGCACACGTAGTGGTTGGTGTGCACCATGGCGCCCGTGTCATCAAGACTGCTGACTGCACCATCGGTCGCCGAGCCCTCGACGTTCACCACCTTGCCATCAGGACTGGCAAATATCGTGTTGTAAGCCGATGCTCGGGCCGGATGAAGGGCTGCGCTCACTGCCTCCTCGACGGTCGAGTGCCGCAGCTGCTCGCGGACCAGCAACAGCCGGGGGACGCCGACCCGGTTGTCGTTGGGAGCCAGCTCATTGCCGCTCAATGCCAGGCCGGCGCTGTTCCACCCGACGCTGATCCACGGGCCAACCCCGATGGTGAACATGCCCGGTTCGTCGTCAACCTTCCACTCGATGGCGACGAGCTTCGACTCGACGCTCGCGTTGAGGTCGTTGTTGTGTGCGATCAAGACGTCCCCAGACGCGGTGGCGGGAGGGCCCACCACAAGGTCGGTGCACCGACCCCGCTCGCTGGACAGGTTGGAACTGCCCGAGATCTTGGCGGCGTCGTGATCGCGCCAGATCTCCTCAATAGAAGCGGCGAAGACTCGGACCGGGTCGACGTCGGCAGCTTCGGCAACCGCATCCATCTCCTCGACGAGGTAGGGAAGGCACTCTGCGGTGACGCGGCGATACTCCGCCGCCAACTTCAGCTGTTCGGCCATGGTCCGGCCGTCCCGCGGAACTTCACCATGATCGAGCGTGGCGGCATCGCGCACAGCCGTGGCGCATGCCTCGCCGATCTGGTGGCCAACCTGGCGATGGGATCCTGCGACGTTGACGAACGGCAGAGTCGGTCCTGCTATCACCGCTGTTCGCCTCCTGAGAGTCGATCGAGCACGTTTCTGGTCACCTGCGTGACGATCGGATCATGACCGGCCAGACCGTAGACCCAGTCTGTCGTCCCAGAGGTGAAGACGGTTCCACCTCTGGAGTACACACCCATGACCGCGTGGTTGTGCGCCAACCGGGAGATGGCGGCCGGTGTCGCTTCACCGAACACCGCCACAGCCGTCTCCTCCAGGTCGCCCGCTTCGCCGGCCCGATAGCGGGAGGGCAGTTCATCGAACTTCCACAGTCGCGCGGGAGCGGTCGCGAGAATCTCGAAGTCAGCAGGAGTTCCGTCACGCCCGGTGGGAACTGGAAGCCCGTCTTCCTCAGACAACGTGAACTCGCACCCATCGACCTCGTAGACCGCGATGAAGTCCTTGACGCCAAAGAGATCGCCGTAGTGCAGATCGCTACCTGCAAAGACCCAATGTTCGGGACGCCAGGCGGTTAGACCGCCGGACGCGCGAGGGACTGCCTCGCCCATGCGGATGTAGCCTCCCCGTGAGAAGCTGACCCCGGTGAGGTGATTCTCCGGTCGACCCACCAGATCTGAGCACCACAGGGTAGATACCAAGTGCTGTTGGTCCGTCCCGTACAGAGGGTCAGATTGAGCGTCGCCCTTGTAAGACACCATCGTTCGTCCGGCATCTTCGAACCGAACCTGCCAGCAGACCGAGTTGCCGGAGAAGAAGGCGATGTTGCCGCCGCCCTCGACAAAGCGCTCTGCTGTGTCGCGCATCTGCCACGACCAGTACTCGTCGTGACCAACGCTCACGATCAAGGAGTAGGCGTCGACGACCTCTGGTCTGTGTTCGAGATCGGAGTTGACTGCTACGTCAACGGTGTAGCCCGCGCGCTCGGCCCACTGAACGAACAAACGCTCCCACGTGTACCAACCTGACGAGCCCGACCAGCGGGCAAGGCCGTGCAGGTCGGCCCATGTCCGAAATCTCTCGTGCTCAGGGTCGCGGACATCGTCGAGATTCGGATACCGCAGGTACGGCTCTGGCTTCCGCAAGAAACCCGGAGCCATAGGCCGCTGAAACGACACCTGAGTTGCGCCCGTATACAGGCTCGGACCTCCCCAGTCGTTGTAAGCGTTGTAGGTATTGGTCGACAGCACCAACAGCATGGCCGCTCGCGCAAAAGGCTGCCCCGAATGCCTCACCACAAAGAAGGCCAGCGACTCGGTGCTGCGTCCGGTGGACTCATCAACGGCACGGAGAATGACCTCGTAATAGCCAGACCGCCACTCGGGCGCAATCACGAAACGCACCGCCGCAGGCCAGCCACACCCCTCTTGTGCGGCTTTGGCGGGAACAGGGTGACTCACACCAGTGACCGACGTGTCACTCCAGACGATCTCGCGTGTTCCGCCAACGCGAGCCACCTCAACTGAATACTGACGCGCGTTCGTCGAACAACAAATACCGACCGTGTCGCCTACGGCATAGCTGAGCTGATCGGCATATCCATCGATGGTCACACCTGACATTCGAGAACCCAGACCCTTCACTTCGCTGCGGTGAGCCTGTGCCGGACGCTATCAAGGGCACGCCGTTGAGGAGGCAGATCAGGCCCTGCCTAGTTCTCGGGTGAAGGTCACCAGGTTGGCAATCAGGTTTATGGCCGATCCCAGGAGGGCGAGAACCAACATCACCCTGACGAGGGTCTGCCATTCAAAGGAGAGGGCACTGAAGTCAAAAGGAAAGACCTGAAGCAGGGATGCGATGGCGATGAACGAAACCGCAGCGGCGACCGCCTCACCAATCGCCCGTAACCATCGAGGATCAGCGATCAGGTAAAGGCCATTCACCACGATGACGACCACCATGGACGCGTTGA
>JBJMHG010000172.1:0-3369 GCA_045807485.1 Actinomycetes bacterium | reverse complement strand
GAAGGGCGATGACGGCGAGTGGCGGCTCAAGGAGCGCCCTGAGCGTCTCGCCTGCACGTACACGCTGCAGGCCATCAAGCTGTAGGCCGCTTACAGCACTCGCGCCAACAAGAACCCGTCGTAGCCTTTGCTGCCGACTGTTTGAATAGCGGTCGCCGCCACTCTGGGCTCGTCACGCACCGCCTCGTAGAGTGCGCGGGTTCCGCGCGTGGTCGGGTCATCTCTGTCCGCGTCGACAACAGCACCGTCGCGCACGGTGTTGTCGACGATGATCAGCGAACCGGGACGGCTGAGGTCGAGCGCGGCCCGGAAGTAGTTCGGGTTGTTCTCCTTGTCGGCGTCGATGAAGCTCAGGTCGAAAGGTCCGGTCAATGTCGGCAAGGTGTCGAGTGCTGCGCCGAGCCTGATGTCGACTTTGGAGGCAAGCCCGGCCCTTGCGACGTTCTCCCGCGCGACGCGGGCATGTTCGGCGGAGTACTCGCAGGTGATCACTTCGCCGTCGTCGGGAAGGCTGCGGGCCAACCAAATCGTGCTGTAGCCGCCGAGTGTGCCGACCTCGAGGATTCGTTTGGCGCCGATCGACGTGGCCAGCAGCATCAAGAGCTTGCCCTGCGGCGGCGAGACCGCGATCTCCGGCAACCCGGCGGCGACGCTGTCGCGAAGAGTCGCCGCAAGGATGTCGTCGGACGCACCGAGGTGGTCGGTGATGTATGCGTCGACGTCTGACCAGGTCTGCTCTGCACTACCCATCGAGTGACCTCCGTGCTGCAATTGGTGTCGCGGATCCGTACCGACCCCACGCTAGTCGTTGCCACCGGGGTCGAGGTGGGGTAGGACGGGCCGATGACTACTGCTGCGGGTTCCTCGACCACGGACGGCGCGACCATCAGCGCGGCAGTGTTTCGCAGCCCCGACGAAGGGGTGCAGGTGGTGCAAGTGGCACTGGCGCCGCCTGGCCCGCATGAGGTCGAGGTAACCATCGCTGCGGCGGGGGTGTGTCACAGCGACCTGCACATGGTGCGCGGTGAGTGGACTCATCGCACACCGGTGGTGCTTGGGCACGAAGGTTCTGGCGTCATCACCGCGGTCGGCAGCGACGTGGTCAATCTCGCGGTGGGCGATCACGTCGTCCTGTCCTGGGTCCCCTCTTGCGGTGAGTGTCGTTACTGCCGGGCAGGACGTCCCGCCCAGTGCCAGCCTTCTGCGGAGATCATTGCTGCGGGCGGAACCCTCTTCGACGGCACGACGCGTCTGCAGATCGCCGGCGACGAGTGCTTTCACTACCTCGGGGTGTCCTCCTACGCCGAGCGAGCCGTGGTGCCTGAGTCTGGTGCCATTCGCGTGCGCGACGATGCACCGCTCGACGTGATTGCCATCGTCGGGTGCGCCGTCGCGACGGGGGTCGGAGCCGTTCGCAACACCGCCAACGTGCCGGCTGGTGCCACGGTTGCGGTGATCGGTTGCGGGGGAGTGGGTCTTTCTTGCGTCCAAGGTGCGCGCCTGGTGGGTGCCAGCCGAATAGTCGCCGTTGATCTGGTACCTGCCAAGCTCGAGCTCGCCGAGAAACTTGGTGCTACCGACACGATCGACGCGCGTGATGGTGACGTGGTCGAACGTTTAAAAGACGCTGTCCCTCAAGGCCTTGACTTCGTGTTTGATGCGATCGGTGCTGTATCGACCACCGAACAAGCGATTGGCGCGTTGGGACTCGGCGGTGCCGCCGTGGTGGTGGGGCTACCTCCTTCAGGCTCGCTCGCTTCGTTCGACCCACTGCGGCTTGCCGAAGCGGATCAAAGGATCCTCGGCTCGAACTATGGCTCGTCGGTTCCACACCGTGACATCCCCGAGCTCGTCGATCTGTACATGAGCGGTGAGCTCGACCTCGACTCGATGGTGTCGGCGCGGCGTCCACTCAGTGAGGCGGCGGCGTCGTTGGACGACCTCGCCACCGGGTCTGCGTTGCGTCAGCTGCTGTTGCCAAACCCAGGGCTTCTGGACAACAGCGACGAGTAATCGGTTCGGGCGCTAGCTGGCCCGACCACGTACCTGCAGGGTCTCGAGCAACGATGACGTCGCTGCCGCGATGTCGTCGACGGCTCGGTTGAAGGCTTCTTCGTTGTGGGACGCCGGCGCTCGAAAGCCAGACACCTTGCGCACGTACTGCAGTGCGGCAGCACGCACGTCCTGCGGCGTGACTTCCTCGGTGAATGGTGGGCGAAGGGTCTTGATGCTTCGGCACATGCCCCAACGGTATGCGCTAGTCGACCCGGACGATGCCCTGCGGTGTGGCGAAATGGGCGGCGATGAGGCCTACTGAGTCCACAGATGAAGCGACCCACTCGACTTCGATGTCGTCAAGTGGGTCGTCGTGTGGATCACCAAGCCAGTTGCACACCTTCGAGCGGTCGCCGGCGATCTCGAGTTTGGTGATCCGGATCTCGGTTCCGTTCCCGAAACCTGGTCGCTGCTCTGGTTCGCACTGCCAATGGATGAAGAACGGCAGCTGTGGATCTTCGAGCAGCTCGTTCACGCCGATCTGTTGCCAGTACAAGTCGTAGCCGTCTGGTCGACGGCGGTGGCCGTCAACTGCTTCGCGTCCGAGGCGTGACTCGACCACTGCCATCTCGGGAACCTCGACGACCCATCCCAGCCAGCCACCGCCGTCAACAGAGCGCTGCTTCACGGCGCGACCGAAGGGTGCTGTGTCAGCTGCAGGGTGATCGAGTGCGGAGACGACTTCGAGGTACGCACCGCCAGCGAGTGGAAGCACAAAGTTGCGTGTGCCGAAGCGAGGGTGCACGCCGCCATCTGTGAATCCGGCACCGAGACGGGAACCGAGTCGCTGGACGACGTCGGCGAGGTGATTGGTCGGCGCCGCGTATGACACATGATCCAGCCGCATGTCGAAATCCTGCCCAACGCCCAATTCGGACGTGCACTCGGGGTCCCCTTGACGTTGCTGACAACCAAGATCGCCAGCGTTTGTGCGCGGCACGTGAGGCGCGTCCACACGTCTGCAAGTGCACGAGCTTGTCCACACAACGAGCTGCATACGCTGCACCACCACGAGGGCACCCGCCACGGTCGGCGCATGAGCCTTCCACTTCCGGCCGACGAGCCCTCCGCAAAGATTCCCGATGTCGTTGACCGCCCAATCCTGCGCGCGAGTGGGCCTGCAGACATCGTGCAGCTGGTTCCGTATCTGCTCGGCTTCCACCCCAATGACAGCGTCGTGCTGATCGCGATGCGTGGACGCCGCATCGTGGTGTCAGTGCGCAACGACCTTGACGCGCCGATCGAGCTGGTGGTGCCACTGTGCATCACTGCCACCAGGGCTGGGGCGGACCGCGTCGTTGCTCTGCTCTATGC
>JBJMHG010000171.1:0-8350 GCA_045807485.1 Actinomycetes bacterium | reverse complement strand
GGCCCGTTGTGACCATCCCGCGGCGGGACCAAGTCCCGGGTGGGCGCGGGTGGCCGGTCCTACCAGCCGCGCTCGGCGAGGCGGTGCGGCTGCGGGATCTCCTCGACGTTGATGCCGACCATGGCCTCGCCGAGACCCCTGGAGACCTTGGCGATCACGTCGGGATTGTCGAAGTGCAACGTGGCTTGCACGATCGCGTTGGCCCGCTTGACGGGGTCACCGGACTTGAAGATTCCGGAACCGACGAACACACCCTCGGCGCCGAGCTGCATCATCATCGCCGCGTCGGCGGGGGTAGCGAGACCGCCCGCAGTGAACATCACCACCGGAAGCTTGCCCGAGTCGTGCACCTCGCGAACGAGGTCGTACGGTGCGCCGATCTCTTTGGCGGTGTTGAACAACTCTTCCTCGGCCATGCCCTGAATGCGGCGGATGTCGCCGAGCATCTGACGCATGTGCCGTGTCGCTTCCACGACGTTGCCAGTACCAGCTTCTCCCTTGGATCGAATCATCGCGGCGCCTTCAGAGATGCGTCGCAACGCTTCACCGATGTTGGTGGCACCGCACACGAAGGGAACAGTGAACTGCCACTTGTCGATGTGCAGCTTCTCGTCAGCCGGAGTGAGCACCTCAGACTCGTCGACGTAGTCAACACCGAGCGACTGCAAGACCTGAGCTTCGACGAAGTGACCGATGCGGGCTTTGGCCATGACCGGGATCGAGACGGCTTCGATGATCCCGTCGATCATGTCGGGGTCGGACATGCGAGCGACGCCGCCGTCGCGGCGGATGTCGGCGGGTACCCGCTCCAGCGCCATGACGGCGACGGCCCCGGCGTCCTCGGCGATCTTGGCCTGGTCAGGGGTGACGACGTCCATGATGACGCCGCCCTTGAGCATCTCCGCCATTCCGCGCTTCACCCGCGACGTGCCCAGTTGCGGTGCACTGCCGTCGGTTGCGGCGGACGACCCCGGTGCTAACGACGCCGGTGTGGACGACCCTGGTGTGGGCGACACGGAAACCTCACTGCGATCGAGCGGCTGGATTCTCTCCCCCATGGTACGGGGCGATGTCGCCACGGCGCTGGTCAGGCACGTTTCCGCTAGGCCAACAGGGCGCTACTGGATCTGCGGACGCCGGTCCTTGTCGAGCAACTCGATCCAGACCTGCCCGGGATCGAAAGCGATCGGCTTGCCCTTGTACTCCCACGTGGTGCCGTCGGTGCCCTTGGGCCTTGACCAGGTGATGTTCCACACCTTGCCGTCGCGGAACATCCAGGCCGAACCCTTGCCAACCGTCTCCGTGGTTGGGGTGATGCCGCCATACGCGTCGCCGAGTGAGGAAGCATGCACGTCGACGCTCTGGATGATGACGGTTGTGCCGCCGAGCTGCGGTCCTTCGGTCGACATGGCCTTCGAACCGTCCATCGTGAGCAGCCAGCGGCCCTCCTTCTGCGACCAGTCGAACTGGGCGCGCGCAGCCGGCCAGAAGGTGGTGACCTTGTGCACTCGGCGTCCACCGGGTGGCGCCTCATCGCTGAAGGTGAACCCGACGTCCTTGGCCTCGGTCGCCTTCTTGGCTCCGTTCAGGAGGTCCTTGGGGTTGCCGAAAAGGTTCCACGGTGCGGCTCGGTCAGGGCTTCGGCTGTAGCCGTTCGCTCCCTGGTCATTGCTGAGCGGGTACAACGGCGCTTGATCGATCTCTTGCACGATCTTGGGGTTCGAGCCCGAGAATGCGAACGCGACCTTGCCGTACTGACGCAGGATCTGCAGGTCGCTTTCGCGCGCGCTACGCACTGGGCCGACCGACCGGGGGTAGTGCGAGGAGTAGACGCCCATCAGTCGGGTGAGTCCCCACTCGACTTCCTCCATGTACACCACGTCGGCGGCCACCAGCCCTGCCTGCGGGTGCGAGTTGACGGTGTTGTCGACCTTCACCGCGAGCACCTGGTGATCCTTGCCGCGGCGTCCACTCAGCAGCGTGGTGGGAGGGGGCTCAGGGGTCGGCGAGGCGCTCGGTGAGGGCGATCCCGTGGACGCCACCGCGGGGTCAGGATCGGAGCTGCAGGCAGCAAGCAGCACGCTCGAGGCCAGCAGCGCGCATCCCAAAAGCGTGGCTCCGGCGCGGGACGGCATCCGACGCGACCTAGACGAAGCATGGGAGAGGTGGGCGCCATCGGACGCGCGAGCAGCAGAGCGGCCCGGGGGAAGAGTCATGCGGAACAGGCTAAGCGGAGTTGAGCACCAATCCGGTCAATGCCTCTGGCGGCGCGTCGTCCAGGTCGCGGCTGGTCGGCCAGGGTGCTCGCCCGGCCAGCCGTAGCGCCCTGACAACGGAGCGGCGACGCACAGCAAGCGCAGCGCGCGCGGCGTCATTGGCAAAACGCCTGGCCAGGACGACTCCAGTGCAGACCTCTCCAAACTCCACCAGCAGTGCCTGCACCACCGGATCGACGGCAAGGTCTTCGACTGTCTCCCGGTCTCCGAAGACGGCTCGGAGTGCGGCGCTCAGATCGCTTTCGGCAGCATCGCGTTGATCCCCGGCATGCCGAGCCGTCGTGGCCGCGTTGAGCAGCAGCACTGAGCTGGCCGGGTCGAGAAGTCCCGCGAGGGCGATCTCTTGGGCCAGCGAGGCACGACGCTCGAGGCGCGCATCAAGGGCTGCCACCGAGGCATCGACCCGCAGGTGGAGACGATCCAGTCGCGCAGCCAAGCCTCGTAGGTAGAACGTCAGGATGACGGCCACCAAGGCGATGATGACGAGCACGAGCTCGAGTCGGGTCCAGGTCATCACCGCTCACCTGCTCCAACGTCGGGCATGCCCGGTTCGACAGCTCGCGGTTCGACAGCGGCGGGGTCGAGCCGCGGGTCGGATCGACGCGGCAGCCGTCGCGCAAACAGACCCGGCCCTTGGCGGTCGTCCTCGCGCACCTTCTCATCACCGGTCGCGACGGTCTCGTAGACGGCAATCACCTGCTTGGCCACCCGCGACCAGTCGTACTCACGCGCGCGTTCTTGTCCCAGCTGCCTCAGCTCGGCCCGGCGCGAGGCGTCCGAGAGCAGCTCGGACGTTGCCGTGGCGAGCGCCTGTGCGTCTGAGGTCTTGAACAGGACGCCGAACTTGCCGCCGTCGAGTACGTCCCGGAACGCCGTCAGGTCGCTCGCCACGACAGGCGCCCCGCCCGACATCGCTTCGAGCAGGACGATGCCGAAGCTTTCGCCGCCGATGTGCGGAGCGATGTAGAGATCGACGGACGCAAACAGCGCGGCCTTGTCGAGCTCACTAATCCGGCCGAGCACGGTGATTCGATCCCTGAGCTCAGTGGGGAGCCGTTCGACTGCGTCGGTCTCTCCGGGGCCCGCAACGAACAACCGGGCATCTGGATGTTCGGCGACGATGGCCGGAAACGCCTCCAAGAGCTCCTGCAAGCCCTTTCGCTCCTCATCGACCCGGCCGAGGAATGCCATCGTCGCGGGGCCGCTCCACTCCGGTCGCGGTTGTGCCGTGGCGAAACGCTCGACATTCACGCCGTTCGGTACGAGGACAGCGTCTCCTCCGAGGTGCTCGACCACCGTGCGCCTCGCTTCTTCGCTGACCGCGATCCGCGCACGCACCTTCTCGAGCGTCGCCTGCAGCATCCATGCTGTGCTCGCCATCGCTCGTGATCGACCGTCGACCGCGGCGTGGAAGGTAGCGACGATGGGGCCGATCGCCGACCAGCACGCCATCATGCCCAGGCTTGGCGTCACTGGTGAGTGCACGTGCAGCACGTCGAAGTCGCCCTCGCGGATCCACCTGCGCACTTTGGACGCCGACCGCGGGCCGAAGAGGACTCGCGCGACCGAGCCGTTGTAAGGAACCGGTATGGCGCGTCCTAACACAGTGACGTAGTCGGGGTAGTGCTCCTCCCCGCTGTCGTCACCGGGCGCAAGAACGTGGACATCGAGACCAAGACCGATCAGCGCCTCGGCGAGCTCGTGGACGTGAATGGCCACGCCACTTGGCACATTCCAGTCGTACGGGCAGACGATGCCGACCTTCATCGGCGTCCGTCCTCAGCGTCTGGCTGGGCGTCTGGCTGGGCGTCTGGCTGGGCGTCTGGCTGGGCGTCTGGCTGAGCGCCTGGCTGAGCGTCGGCGGTCCAGATTGGCTGGAGCATGTGCCAGTCTCGCGCATGTTCTTGCGCGGCTTCACCCACGACCATTGCCCACTGCTGCGTGAGATCGCGCAGTCGCTGACGAAGAGTTCCTTCTGCTGCAACCAGCGGGCTCTTGAAGTCGAGGTGCGTGTACCCGTCCTCGTACCAGGAGATCACCGGCAAGAGGACAGCGTCGGTGCGGAGCGCCAGCAATGCGGGTCCAATGGGCATGCGAGCGGGCTCGCCGAGCAGATCGACATCGATGCCGCTGGTCGTGAGATCGCGGTCGGCGAGCAATGCGACGAGCCCACCTTCGCGTAGTCGCCGTTGCAGCTTTTCTGTGACCTCTGGTCCGCCGCTGAGCGGGAACACCTGCATACCCAAAGACTCGCGGTACTCAAGGAACTGGTCGAAGAGCGACTCGGGCTTGAGTCGCTCGGCCACAGTGGTGAGGCCGTATCCGCGCCCGGTGACCCAGGCGCCGCCGTGATCCCAGTTGCCGAAGTGGCCCAGCACGGCGACCACACCGCGTCCGGCATCGAGCGGGTCGAAGAGCCGGCGCTCGTTAGCCGCGCGTATTCGGCGCTCAATCTCCGCGCGCGACCACTCCGGCAGACGGAAGGCTTCTCGCCAGTAGCGCAGGTACGACTTCATCGCGTCTGACACCAAGTCGTCGAGCGCCTCCTCGTCGAGTTCCGGCCGCGCTCGGGACAGGTTGCGGCGGAGCTGCTCCACGCCGCGTCCACCTCGTCGTTTGGCCACTACGCCGATCTGGTCGAACGCAGCTGACACGACCGGTTCCGGAAGCCTGCGACTCAGCGTCCACCCGGCGCCGTAACCCCACGATGTGATGTGTCCATTGACGCGTTTACTGACGGTGCGCGCATTCAAGCCGCGGGCCTTCCACGACTGCAGGCTGGGATTGGGAATCTGCAACTCTCGCTCACCTCGAGACGAGAAGCTGTCGTCGCACCGACCAGATGCGCTGTACCACGGTGACCCACGACAGCACTGCCACGATCCAAAGGGCGACATCGAGGACCCAGGGGGCGTCGAAGATGCCGGACAGCCCTGCCGCACCCAACGTCAGCACCAGTCGTTCGGTGCGCTCGGCGATGCCAACGCTGCCGTCCGCGCCCAGGCCCTCGGCGCGCGCCCGGGCGTACGAGACCAGGAGTCCTCCCACCAGCGCCGCCATCGTCACACCGGCCATTGCCGGGTCGTCCCCGTCGCCGGCAAACCACAGTGCGATGCCGCAGAAGATCGCGGCGTCCGCGACCCGGTCGAGGGTGGAGTCAAGGAACGCTCCCCAGGTCGAGGGGCGGCCCGCAAGACGCGCCATCGTCCCGTCGAGCGAGTCGGAGAACACGAACAGGCAGACCACCAGGGTCCCGACCAGGAACTCGCCGTTGGGGTAGAAGTACAGGGCTGCCGCGGCGGTGCCCACGGTGCCGACGACCGTCACGGCGTCCGGGCTGACCTGCATCCGAAGCAGTACCCGCGCCACCGGCGTAAAGACGTGACCGGCCACGACTCGTCCCGAGTCGGTGAAACGGCCCACACTCTGCTCCTGTCTGCTCGCGCGACGATCCCGCCCGCCCAGAGCGGACCAGATCGCCTGCTGTTCGACAGCGAGGCGATCGAGCACGCCAGGTTATTAGCCGCAGCGCTCGTCATCGGCTGGTCATCGGCTGGTCATCGGCTGGGCGCAGAGGTTCACCTGGCTCGGCTCTTGCCCAGTGGCGCCACCAGCGAGCAGGGTGGGGCGCAGCGGGTGCACCCGAAGGGCGTCGGCGGTGAGCGAGGAGCAGCCATGACAGAAAAGGCCGGAAGTTCTGGGGGTGGTGCCGCCGGCGCGGCACCAGTGGTCAGCAGCCCAGCCGAGATTCGCAACGTGGTACTCGTCGGCCACAGCGGAGCCGGCAAGACGACGTTGGTCGAGGCGCTGCTGACCGCAACCAAGACCATCAACCGCGCCGGACGGGTGGAGGACGGCACCACGGTGTCCGACTTCGACGAGGCCGAGCACCGGCAGCAACGCAGCATCTCGGTCAGCCTGGCGCCGCTCGTCCATGACGGCATCAAGGTGAACCTGATCGACACCCCTGGCTATCCGGACTTCGTCGGAGATCTCAGAGCAGGTCTGCGGGCTGCCGACGCGGCGCTCTTCGTCATCGCCGCGACCGATGGCGTCGACGGCATGACGCGAATGCTGTGGGAGGAGTGCGCAGCCGTTGCAATGCCCCGCGCTGTCGTCGTCACCAAGCTGGACGCCCCGCGCGCCGACTACGACGAGGCGCTCATGGCGGCACAAGCGGCGTTCGGCGAAGGAGTGATGCCGCTCTACCTGCCCATGCTTGCCGACGACGACAGTGTTGGCGGGTTGGTCGCCTTGCTGTCGCAGCGCGTCGATGACTACACGTCGGGCACGCGGGTCGAGCGTGAACCCGATCCTCAACACGTCGAGCTGATCGAGCCAGCACGAGCGGCCTTGATCGAGGCAATCATCGCCGAGAGCGAAGACGAGACGCTGATGGACCGCTATCTCGCCGGTGAAGACGTCGAGCTCAGCATCTTGATCGACGACCTCGAGAAGGCCGTGGCGCGCGGGTCGTTCTACCCGGTGATACCGGTGGCGGCGTCCAACGGCATGGGGCTCAGCGAGCTGCTCGAAGTCGCGACGCGTGGCTTCCCGAGTCCCATCGAGCACACCGTGCCGCCCGTGAGCACCCCTGACGGGAAGCCCCAAGGACCGCTTTCAGCCGATCCCAACGGACCGTTGGTCGCCGAGGTGGTCAAGACCGTCAGCGACCCGTACGTCGGTCGGATCTCCTTGGTGCGCGTCTTCTCCGGAACTCTGCGTCCGGACAGCGTCGTGCATGTATCCGGCCACGGACTGGCCGATCGCGGACACGAAGACCATGACCTCGACGAGAAGGTCGGAGCGCTCTCGTCCCCACTCGGCAAGATCCAACGTCCCATGGCCAAGGCAATTGCCGGCGACGTCTGCGCCGTCGCCAAGTTGACGCGCGCGGAGACCGGAGACACGTTGTCAGACAAGGACACGCCGCTGCTGATGCAGGCGTGGAGCATGCCAGACCCACTGCTTCCGGTCGCGATCGTGGCGCACAGCAAAGCTGACGAGGACAAGCTGTCCCAGGGCCTTGGACGCCTGGTCGCCGAAGACCCCACGATGCGACTCGATCACGACATCGAGACCGGACAGCTCGTGCTCTGGACCATGGGCGAAGCGCACATTGATGTGCTGCTCGACCGTCTGAACACGCGCTACGGCGTCAGCGTCGACACCGTGCCACTTCGCGTGGGGCTCCGCGAGACGTTCGCCGGGTCGTCCAAGGGGCATGGTCGGCACGTGAAGCAGTCCGGCGGTCATGGCCAGTTCGCAGTTTGCGACGTTGAGGTGGAGCCGTTGCCGCAGGGCTCGGGTTTCGAGTTCGTCGACAAGGTGGTCGGGGGTTCGGTGCCACGACAGTTCATCGCCTCGGTTGAGAAGGGTGTGCGGACGCAGATGGCGAAGGGTGTGGCGGCCGGCTATCCGCTGGTCGACATCAAAGTGACGTTGGTCGACGGCAAAGCCCACTCGGTCGACTCCTCCGACATGGCGTTTCAGATGGCGGGTGGACTCGCCCTTCGCGATGCGGCGGAACAGAGTCACGTCGTTTTGCTCGAGCCGGTCGATGAGATCGCCGTGCTGGTCGACGACGACTATGTCGGGGCGGTGATGGGCGACTTGTCGTCACGTCGGGGTCATGTGGTCGGAACTGAGCCGGTCGGCTCTGGACGCACATTGGTGCGCGCCGAAGTTCCGCAGCTGGAGATCGTGCGCTACGCGATCGACTTGCGGTCGATGTCGCACGGCACCGGAACCTTCACCCGAACCTATGCACGGCACGACCCAATGCCGCCCCAGGTTTCGTCGAAGCTGCTCGCTGAAGCCTCGACGTAGCACATCGACGTGGGACCTCGACGTAGACTCGCGCGGTGACCACCGAGGCGGCAAGCGGAGTAGCCCGGCCGGCAGAGCCCGTGCGATCAACAAGTGTCGTCAGTGGCACGGGACGCGCCGCCCGAGTCACTGCCACCCTCATCGTCTTCGGGCTGTTGCTGGTCGGCACGTTCTTCGGTCAAGACGACATGTTCCCCTTTGGTCCGTTCCGCATGTACGCGACGAGCAGCCAGGCCACTGGGGAG
>JBJMHG010000170.1:0-4894 GCA_045807485.1 Actinomycetes bacterium | reverse complement strand
CTTGCGATGTAGTTACCGGCTTCAGCAAAAGCGTCAGCACCTACACCGGCTACGACATCGATGGGAGCTACCCCGGCGGGTGGCGTGCCGGGCGTGGGGTTTGGATCAGCGTTAGCAACACCTCCCACCGTGAGCGAGAGTGCGACTCCCGCCAGGGCAAGCTGCCCGACGCGAAGTGATCGACGGTTCATGCGTGTCCCTTTCGGTGAACGGGGTCTCGTGAGGTTTGTCTGGTCTGATGAGTGCGGGTGTGCCGCGCGAGAGTTGCGCATCACCACTGCCCCACCGTCACGTAACCGAGCACGACCTTCTTGCCGGTGCTTGCGGCACTCTTGGCGTCGAGCCCCTTGATGGTGACGTTGTGCGCCTTGAGGGCCAGGTTCCCGAACAGCTTCGAGAGCTTCTGCTTCGAAGCCGAGTAGGAGTCGACGTTCGTGGTCTTGCCGTCGATCGTGACCGAGAACTTTCCGCGGTCGCTGTTGGCCTCGTAGGCAAGAAGCAGGCTCCGGCCGTAGAACGTGAAGCTGACCGTGCCGGTGCCGTTCGATGTCAAACCGAGACCGTTGGGCGAACCGGTGTATGCCGTGCTACTAAATCCATTCACCGTCACCTTGCCGTTGTTCGCCAAGGAGGCGGTTCCAGGACCGATGTCCCCAGCGGGCACAACGACCGGCTTGTACGTCCACTGCCGGCTGACCACCCTGGTCCCGTCAGCGTCAGTAGCAGACACCGACACGGTGTGCTTGCCAGATGTCAGGCCCTTGAGCGGGACGTTCACGGTGTAGATGTCACCCGTTGTCAGGGCAGCCGCCTTCTCGGTGCCGCCATCGACTGAGGCCGTAACGCTCTGAACCGTTTTCGTGCTGTTGACGTCGACTGAGACGGCAAGCGAAGCCTGCGCAGCGGCGACCTGGCCGTCAACGGTCGGCTTGCGTAGCAGAACAGTCGGGCCCGCTGGGTTGATTGGTGCGACAGCGACACCGCGGAACTCCGTGTTGTCGCTGGCGCTGGCGATCGTCGACACAGTAGGTGTGAACGTGTTGGCGGTGCCATCACCATCGATGAGCTTGACGATGGAGGTAGGTGTAGTCGCCACGAGCGTCACCGAGGTGCCGTCCGCGATTGCGGTCAGCCCAAAGCCGTCTTCAAGGTCCACAGAACCCCTGTCCTGCCACGAGGTTCCGTTGAAGCGCGCCTTGTGGATCGTTCCACCTTGGTCGGCTGCATCGATGTAGTAGAGGGTGTCGGCGCCAGTTCCATCGAAGTTGACGGCAGGGTCGAGATCAAGGAGCACGTAGCCGTACGGCAGCCCGAACGTGAGTGCCTGTGTCGCACTGGGCGCGCCGGCCGGCAACGCGGTGAGCGCTGAGCCCGCCGTCTTCGGGAGGCCGCTGCCAATCTCAGTCAAGCGGTCGTTCGCACTGTTGCTGCTGAAGAGCTGGTTACCAACAATGCTGAGTCCATTGAGGTTCGTGGACCCAATGCCGGCGATCTTGAGCGGGTTCGTGCCACCGAAGCCGACAGTCCCGACGCCGCCGTTGCCTCCAGCCGTCCAGATGCGGCCCGCGTCGACCGTCGTGGCCGAGCGGATGATCTGGGGTGCCGTTGATCCGGTAAGCGTTGTGCTGGTGTCGATCGTGTTGTTGCCGTCGACGATGCCGATCGTCCGCGGACGGTTCGCGGGGTCGGACGCCGTCAGGCTCACGCCGCCAGGTCCGGCGGTGCCGGGTGTGGCGTCGTAGCCGGTGACGGTCAAGTAGCGACCGTCGGGAGAACGGGAGATGAGGCCCTCAGACCGAGACAGTCCCGTTGCCGTCAAGGCATGTTGGGTTCCTGCCGCGGCGGTGGGAAGCGCCAGACTCTCGACGGGCGTCCCGTCAAGCGCGTACTCGTCGAGGAAGACCGGAGTCGCCGAGTTGTCCAGTGGTGCTGAACCATCGCCAACTCGATAGACGACGACGTGGCCGGCACCGTCGATGGTGGCCTGAGCAGTCATGGCCCCGATAGCGGGTACCGCTGCCACGCCGGCCGCCAGGGCAACGGCCCCGGCTGCGAAACGCAGACTTCTGCGCATCTGACACCTCTTTCTCTTGTGCGGCACAACCCTCAAGGTGTGTGCGGAGCGTAAACATAGCAAACCGATCGGGTTCGTGGGGAATATCCAAAGAAATCTTGAGACGTGTCGAAATCCCCTTATTTACGGGGGATGCGCTCCGTGATCATCAGATGGATCTTCCATGCACACTGAAGTAATAGGTGAGGCTTCCGACTACTCAGAGTGACAGGAGGCCTCTCCTACCGAGGGTGCACCTGCGTGCGTTGTGAGTTCGTCGAGTGTGCTTGGCGCAGTCGATACTGAAGCCGTGACAGACCCGACTCCCCCGCGCTGGCGCACGGCACTGTGGCGAGGGGAGACGGCGCCGATCCCAGTCGTCAGGACGCCGACCCGAGCCGTGTACCCACGGCGTCGGCCAGGTGAGCACGCTGAGCTAGCCGAGGTCGACCAGGGCGCATCGCTCGCGCTCCGCGTGGGAACACTTTTGCTCGCCGGTGGTGCGCCAACTGAAGATGTCGAGGCAGCAATCTTTGCTGTGGGTACAGCAGTGGGACTTGGCGTCTTCGAAGTCGACATCACGTACAGCTCCATCATCATCAGTGTTTCGCCCGACGGCGGGCGGCCAGCACTCACAGACATGCGCGTTGTCCGCGGACGCTCCACACACTTCGCGCGCGTTGCCGCCGCACACCAGCTGGTACTCGACCTTGCGGAAGGAAGGATCGCCCCCACTGAGGTCGAACATCGACTCTCGCAGATCGAACATCTGCGTCGTCCATACCCGCGCTGGTTCGTCATCGCCGCGTTCGGTGCGCTGTCGGCATCCATCACCGTTCAGCTGGGCGGGAGCTTCTACACCGCCCTCGTCGCATTCACCGCAGCATCCCTGTCCGGAATCTTGGGAAATCGGATGACGCGCATGCGGGTGCCGACGTTCTTCGTGAACCTCGTGCTCGCTTTCGGCTCCGCGCTTGTGGCCGTTGTTGTCACTGCGAACCAGAATTCCCTGGAGTCCCTTCACATCAAGACCCCGCTGGTCATAGTCGGCGGCATCATCGCATTGCTTCCAGGTATGACGTTGATGGTCGCGGCGCAAGAGGCGATTGGGTCGTTCGCCGTCACGGCCGCCGCTCGACTTGTCGAGTTGACGTTCGCGACAATCGGGATCGTCTCGGGCGTGCTGCTCGGCCTCGTGCTGGCAGACCAGCTCAACGTCACGATGGAAGTGGCGGTTCGACCAGGAAACAACGCTCTACAGGCAACGGCTGCAGCACTTGCTGCGTGCATTGCAGCAGTCTTCGCTGCGGTCACTTACCAAAGTCCAATGCGACTTGCTCTGACTGGCGGAGCGCTGGCCGGTATCGGCTACTTCGTCTACCTCTGGACGAGCGGCCAGATCGACGTAGCGGATCCCAACGCAGCGCCTCCTGGCGTGGCCACCGCAGGGCCCGCCGTTGCCACAGGTGTGGCTGCGCTGCTGATCGGTTTTCTAAGCGGAGTTCTCGCCCGCCGTTTGAGGATTCCCCCGGTGCAGCTCACGGCTGCTGGGATCATTCCGCTTCTTCCGGGCCTGGCGGTCTACGAAGGACTGCTGTCGCTCAGCCGGAACGCAGTCGACAAAGGTCTCGCGTCGCTGGTCGAGGCAACCGCCGTAGCTATCGCGCTCGCGGCGGGAGTATTACTCGGCCAACTCGTTGCGGGACGCCTGATGCAAAGCCCGTTACGTGCGTTCATCCCACAGCGGGCGCAGCGAAACGACCACTATCGGTAGTCGGTCCCTTGCGGGCACTAGCCTCTACGTGTGGCGATCGAGCACATTCTCTTCGATGCCGACGGAGTCTTGCAGGACGTTCCAGGCGGGTGGTTCAGCGCCATGGAGCCGTATCTCGGTTCGCGTACGCAGGAGTTCTTCGACGAAACGTGGAGCGACGAACTCCCGATGCTCGCCGGCAGAGGTGACTACATGCCGCTACTTGAGGCAACGCTTATCAAGTACGGCGTCACAGAGCCGGTAGCCGTGGTGTATAGCGACGTCTGGCACCGCATCAAGCCCGTGGACACCTCGATCGCGCTCGTCCACGAACTTCGTTCAGCGGGGTACGGCGTCCATCTCGCTACGAATCAAGAGAAGTACCGAGGTGAATACATGCGAACGACCCTTGGATACGACCAGCTCTTCGACGTGAGTTGCTACTCGTTTGAATTGGGCGCAATGAAGCCGGACACACTCTTCTTCAGTGAGGCCCTTCGACGAATTGACACTGAGCCCTCAAGGGCGCTCTTCATCGACGACACGGAGCGCAACGTACACGCTGCTCGAGAAGCCGGCCTCGCTGCAGAACATTGGCATTTCGACCTAGGTCACGATGCTCTGCTCGAGCGGCTCGCCGATCACGGTGTTTCCGCCTAGGGCCCCGTGCCTGCGCTATGGAGCCACGGACGCCTTAGTTTCCGGCAATGTGATCGTCGTGGTGTGATCAACGGGGTCACCCTCGACGTGGAACTCAGGTAGCCAGCTCAGCCACGAGGGTAGGTACCAGTTCCACCGTCCGAGGATTGCCATTGCAGCTGGCACAACGACCATTCTGATCAGCGTTGCGTCCACCAGAAGCGCTATCGCAACACCGAAGCCCATCTGCTGGAACATCACCAACTGACCTGCAGCAAACCCGGCAAACACGACGACGATGATCAGCGCTGCCCCGGTGATGATGCGTCCGGTCGCAGCGATGCCATGAATCACGGCCTGGTCGGTGTCTCCGGTGGCCGCATATCGTTCGCGGATTCGCGAGAGCAGGACCACGTGGTAGTCCATCGACAGCGCGAACAGCACCGAGA
>JBJMHG010000169.1:0-3615 GCA_045807485.1 Actinomycetes bacterium | reverse complement strand
GGCATCCTCGACTCGGGCCGGGCTAATCCGTTAGCGCTGCCGGCGATGCAAGATCTCGACAGCTGGCTCTACGGACACGGCTTCATTTCTATACCCGCGTTGTTGCTCCTGGGCTTGTTCAACATGGTGTGGCGCTGGCGTCGCAGCGCCGGTATCGAACGTCAGCAGTACCGCTGGCTGGTGTCCGCTTGCACAGTGATGGTGACCGCCATGCTCCTGCTGGTCACCAACAACTTCGCGGGTTGGTCCGTGGCCCTCATGCTGGTGGCTCTCAATGCTCTGCCTGTGGCTGTTGCCACGGCTGTCACCCGGTACCGGCTTTTTGACTTGGAGCGATTGATCAGTCGTACGGCGTCCTATGCAGTAGTCACTGGACTGCTGGTGGCGACGTATGCAGTTGTCGTGACCGCCGCCACCCAGTTATTGCCGCGCAACAGCCCTCTGGCCGTGACGGTCGCGACGCTGACAGCCGCAGCACTGGCGCGTCCGCTCTATCGCCGGTTTCAGACCTTCGTCGACCACCGGTTCAACCGCACGAAGTACGACGCCCACAGAACGGTGGACGCGTTCGGCCTGCGGCTCCGACGGCAGTTCGACTTCGAAGCCGTTCGCGTCGACCTGGTCGAGGTTGTTCGCGAATCCCTGGAACCTCAAGAGGTTCGACTGTGGGTGAGGCCCAGGTGAACTTCAGGGTTCGTGCGGCGTGGTGGCTCTTAGTGCTCACGTGCGGAGTGGGAACGGTTTGTGCGTTCGCCCTCGACCCCACCATCGATCGCGACTCCACGTTTGCATTGGCGTTCCTTGCGTATGGCGCGGTCGGTGCTGTCATCGCCTACCGGCGTCCGGGCAACCCGATCGGATGGGTATTTCTTTTGGCCGGAGCGATCGCCGGGCTAGGCGGAGTCACAGAGACCATTGCCATGGAGGTGCCCTCACCGGCCCAGGATGTGACCTCCGTGCAGGAGTGGGCGCTCTGGGTGCAAGCGTGGTTCTGGTACCCCCTGCTGATGTTGGTCACAACGTTCACCGTGCTGCTCTTTCCGGACGGCCTGCCCTCCCGACGCTGGCGTCCAGTGCTGTGGGCGGCCATCGTCTCCTCCGCAGGCATCACGATCGCTGCGATGTTCGGCCCCACCCTGCCGCTGGCCACTGGTGACGGGTCGATCGACAACCCGCTTTCTCCGTTCAGCACCGAGCAGTTCGGAGGAGATCTCGAGCAGCAGCCCCTCTTCTTGGTGCTGTCGATCACGGCGCTGGCGATGGGCTTGGCCGGTGTCTTTTCAGTGGTGGTGCGCTACCGGCGGTCTACCGGGGCGCTGCGAGCACAGATGAAGTGGTTCGTATTGGCCATTTCGCTGCTGACCGCATGGATCGCGTTCGGGCTGATCATCGACGCCACTGAACTCGGAAACGAGGCGTGGATCGACACCGCGGAGACCTTCGGCCTCTCGCTGGTCATGGCGGCGGTACCCATCGCCTGCGGCATCGCGATCACGAGGCACGGCCTCTATGAAATCGACCGGATCATCTCGCGCACGCTGGCGTACACCTCGGTGACGGCCATGGTGATCGGCATCTATGCCGCACTGGTGACCACCGTCACGCGCTTGCTCCCGAGGTCGTCATCCGCGCTCATCGTCACGATCGCGACGCTGTGCGCGGCGGCAGCGTTTCAGCCACTACTACACCTCGTGCGCGGCGTCATCGATCGACGCTTCAACCGATCTCGCTACGACGCTCTCGCCACCATCGACGGCTTCGCCGACACACTCCGCACGACGATCGAGACGCCCGCAGTGAGTGCCCATCTGAGCACGGCGATCACCCGGGCGCTCGAACCGCGAACCTACGGTGTGTGGATTCGCAACTGAGGCGTTCGGCTCAAGCCGTGGCTTCGCGCAGGAACTCGCCGAAGACGCCGAGGTAGGTATCGACGTCCGCTGACGTGTGCTGGGTTGATGCTGTAGGACCGAGCCACCAGCCCGACTCCCACACTCCCCTGTTCGCGAAGTAGAGACGAATGAGTGCGCGCAGATCTGCATCGTCCACAGCCCGGGCGCGTGCGGCGTCCTTCGGCTGGTCCGGCGCGAAGAAGTAGCCAGCGTGCGCACCGAGCTGCTGAACGCTCCAGGGGACGCCCGCCGAAGCGAACGCGTTGCGCAGCCCGGTGCCGAGCTGGTCACCAAGCTCTGCGGTGCGTGCGTATGCATCCTTGGTGAGAACCTCGGTCAGTGACGCGCGCGCAGCTGCCATCGACAGTGCGTTGGCGAACAACGTCCCACCTGTGGCGATTTCATCTACCTCAGCCCCGGCCGAGGCGTTGGGAGTGTCCGGTGGCTGGATCAGGCTGGCGATCTCTGCACGCATGCCGTAGGCGCCCAGCGGGACGCCGCCCGCGATCGACTTGCCGACCGTGAGCATGTCTGGGGAAAGGTTCCACTCGGTCACCAACCCACCGCGGGCGCAGACCAGGGTGTGCGTCTCGTCCAGGCACAGCAATGTGCCGTTTGCCCGAGTGAGCTGGCGCAAGGTGTCGTGGAAGCCGGGCTCGGGCAAGATGAACCCGGCGTTCGTCATCGCGGGCTCAGCCAGCACCAGCGCGACGTCACCAGGAGCAAGTGCCCGCTCGAGGGCGGCGACATCGTTGAACGGTATGACGCGGGCGTTGCCGCCAACACTGGCTGGCAGTCCGCGGTACTCAGGCGCAACCCCGGCGCCGTCAGCCACGACCAGCGTCTCGTCAAGGTGACCGTGGTACTTCCCGTCGAAGATCACGATCACTTGACGTTGGGTGAACTCGCGGGCGAGCCGGATCACCTCGACGTTCGCGGTCGTCGCCGACAGGGTGAACTGCCAGAAAGGCATGCCATACCTGGACGCCAGCTCTTCAGAAACGACGATGGCGTCCTCACCTGGCAGCAGGTACTGATTGCCCTTAGCCATCTGCTCGGTGACCGCAGCGACGACGGGCGCTGGAGCATGGCCGCAGAACGCGCTGTGGTCAGCGACGAAGAAGTCGACGTACTCGTGTCCGTCCACGTCGGTGCAGCGAGCGCCGGCGCCACGGTCGACCCACACCGGCGGATGGTCATAGAGGTCGTCCATCCACGACATGGGGACGCCGCGAGGTTGCGTCGCCTTGGCCCGTTCGGTGAGCGCCATGCTGCGCGGTCGGGCGTCCACGAAGGTCTGTTCCTCGGCGGCGAGCATGTGTTGGATGCGTTCGGTAGCGATGCCAGTGTCAGCCATGCTGGCCTACTTTCCTCCCGAGGCACGCAACGGTCAATGGAAAGCAGATGACGTGCCGCCCCGCGAGCGTGCAGTGCTGCAACTAGAGAGAGATCGGGCCAGAGTAGTCAGCGGTAACCACGTCCGACACGTTGTCGTGGAAGTTGATGACCCCGCTGGCGTTCGCAAACGCATCGGATCCACCCACGATCGGGTGATGGCAGCGACCGTGGATCTCAGCGCCACTCACCAAGTCAAGCTTGGCGCTGAACTTAAACGTTGTGCGGAAGGTTCCCCACGGGTCGACAGCCGTGCAGGCGCCGTCTCCGTTCCTGTCAATACACCCGACGAAGTGCTCAGTGCCGTGGAAGGACGCGCTACCGCTGG
>JBJMHG010000168.1:0-3594 GCA_045807485.1 Actinomycetes bacterium | reverse complement strand
AACCTGGAGAGTCGGCTGCCCCGCTGCCGTCACAGCGCGCCTGCCGAGGCTTGACTGCGTCGCCGCTGACGTTCGCCGATCCAGTCTGCGTAGCGGGTGAGCGGAACAGTCAGCAGTACGTAGAAGCACGCGGCCACCACGAACGGGGTGAAGTTGAAGCCGCCGAGGGCATCGATCTGGGCTGCCCTCGTCATCTCGATACCAGCACCCAGAATCGCAATGAGGGCGGTGTCCTTCTGGAGTGCGATGAAGTCATTGAGAAGGGGTGGGACGACGCGTCGCACCGCCTGCGGAATCACGACGAGGCGGAGACTCTGATACTCGTTGAGCCCAAGAGCCCGAGCAGCGGCGCGCTGGCTGGGGTGTACCGATTCGAGACCCGCGCGCAGGACCTCAGCGACATACGCGGAGTATGAGACCACCAGCGCAAACCAGCCCCAGAACAGCGCAGAGTCTGGAAGCCCCTGCAAGTTCAGCGCAGGAAAACCGAATCCGAACATGAAAACCAACAAGATCGTGGGGATACCTCGTACTACATCGGTGTACGCGATGGCTAAGAGGCGAACTGGCGTGAAGACAGGTGCATGCAGACCACGGACCACTGCCAACACGAGTCCGATAAGGAGCACCACGGGCTCAGCGGTGATGAAGAGCAGCACCGTGAGCTTGAGCCCCTTGATGATGTTCGGCAATGAGTCTTTGGCAAAGTCAGCGTTGAAGAACGCGGTGCGCACCACGGGCCAGCCCGGGGAGTTGACGATGAGCACCCCGAGAACGCCCAGCACCACCAGAGTGCTGACGGCTGAGATCGTGAAGTTGCGGCGGCTCCTTCGTCCGATCGCATCCAGCCGCTCCGGGTCACGAACCGGAACCGCAGCGGCGGATGTGGTCACTGAGCGCCTCGCCGACGACTGATCAGTTGAGGACCGGGGCCTTGGCGTACTCGGTCATCCACTGGTCGGTAATCTGCTGCAGCTCACCAGAGTCCTTCAGCTCACCGATCGCTTGGTTCACGCAGCCAACCAACGGGTTGTCCTTTTGGAGCACTAGGCCCCACGAGTCCGCAGCAACGTCACCCGGAAGCTGCCCGATCACCGTGCTGCCGTCAACCTGGACAGTCGCCAGGTAGAGAGTCGTCGGCAAGTCGGTGACGAGGGCGTCGATCTGGCCGTTGGCCAGTGCGGTCGTCGAAGCAGTCGTGTCGTCGAAGACCGCAACCTCTTGCGTGGGGGCAATCTCGGTCTCGACCTGGTCACCTGCGGTCGTGCCGATCTGGACGCCGATCTTGGCATCCTGCAGCTCGGCCAGCGAGGTGGCATCAGCGAACTGGCTGTCTTTCATCACCAACACACCGTTGGCCGCCTCGTAGTAGGGGTCGCTGAAGGTGACAGCCTGCTCGCGTTTCGGGGTGATCCCGATCTGGTTGAGTGCAAAGTCAAAGTTCTTCTGCCCCGGGGCGAACAACTGCTGGAAGCCGGCGAAGGTCCAGCTGACCTTGTCCTGGGGGAAGCCCATCTTGTCTGCAACTGCGTATGCGACTGCTGATTCAAACCCTTTGCCGTTCTCGGGATTGTTGCCGATCACGTAGGGCGGAAACGCGGGGTCGCTGGTAGCAACCGTCAGAGTTCCGTCCTTGACGGTGCTGACGTTCGCGCACGGGTCAGCGCCTGGACTCGACGCAGCATCGGGTGTGTTGTCCTCCTGTGCACACGAGGTGAGCGCAAGGGCCGAGGCCAGCGACGCCACCACGGCGAGGGTGAAGCGGAGAGGGGGACGGACGGTGCGCATGACGCCTCCGGACGATCGACTGATGTGACGCTCGAATGCCAGATGATGAACGTGGGCCTGAGCCTAGCGGCGACGTACCGCAGATGTCCGCAGGGTGTCTAGGCGGGCACACCGGCACGCGTCGGCGCCACCCTCGGAGATATCAGCGTTCCGACGACGGCGATGGCCGTCATCGTCAGGAAGATTGCCAGGTAGACGCCGGCGTCCTCGCCCGCATGGACGTGGGAAGTCGCGAAGATGACGCCACCAAGCCCGGTTGCGAGAATCACGCCAAGCGAGTCTGAGATCTGCAGCGATGCAGAGTTGACGCCCTGTTCCTTGGGTGGCGAGAGCTTCAGCACGAGCACGCCAAGTGACCCGTACAGCATGCCCATTCCGAAAGCGCCGACCGACCACGTGATGACGATGAGCTCCCAGGGAAAGGCGTCGAGCGCCACAAGACTGGACGCCGCCATGCCAAGCGTTGTGAAGATGGCGCCAATCACGACCAGCCGATCCCGTGTGATCGTGACCGTTGGCCGACCCTGTAACCAGCTTCCGATGAACCACCCGACCGCTGCACCAGCAAGTGCACCGCCCGCAAGAACGGACGACAGACCGCGCTCGCGCACAAGCATCAGCGGAATGAACCACTCAGCGCCAAAGAATCCACCGGCGAAGAGGCCGCGAGTTAAAACCACGGTCGGCAGACCACGATGGGCGCGGATCGTCCCGGTCGGCAGCAGCTTTGGCATTGCATACCCAAGCATCAATACGCCGGCCAGGGCTAATGGGATCGACGCGAGATCCAGAAGCTGACCCCCGGCCTGTAGCGACACCACTCCCACCGCCGCCAGAAGGGCAGCCCGTATACGACCGGGGATCGGCTCATCTCCGCTCCCGGGAAGAGAGTCGAGATGTTTGGATCGCAACGTCGGCAACAGCACCGCAGCGATGGGAACGATCAGCAGCAGCACGCCGATGAACACCCAACGCCAACCGAAGACCTCCGTGATCCACCCAGCGATCAGTGGACCGGCGATTCCGGGCACGACCCAGGCACCCGAAAGTCCGGTGAACACCCGCGGTCGCATGTGCTCGGGGAATGCGCGTCCGATCACGACGTACACCGCCACCATGGAGGCGCCGAAGCCGAGGCCCTGCATCGCGCGTCCGATCAGCAGCACCGGCATCGTCGGTGCGATCCCGCACACGACAGTTCCCAGCATGAACCCGATCAGACCGGCGGTGAGCGGCGGCATCGGTCCTTTGCGATCGGCCCAACCGCCGGCGGACGCCGTCGCGAAGAGTCCTGCGGCGGTGACTGCAGTGGAACCCCAGGCGTACAGATTGAGGCCATCCAGGTCGCGCGCGGCAGTGGGCATCGCCGTGATCACACCCATCGCTTCGAACGCGATGATCGACATCACCGAGATGACGCCGAGACTCAACACCCGATATTCGGCCCCGAAGATACTCTCGTGGGATGGAGGGGCCGAGGACATCTCGCCAGCCTAGATAGTCGTTGTCATCTCGCTACCGCTGGCGGCACGATCACTGAACCGTCGGCACGAGCGATCAAGCGCGGTATGCGGTCCACTGACTCGACATACGTTCGGCCTGACCCTTGGAGAAGCGATCCATGCACCGGTCGTTCGAGTAGTCCATGAAGTTGTCGATCGGATCGACGCCCTGGCTTCGGCAGCTGTCGCGTCCGGTGGGGCAACCCGAAGCAGGAGACTTCTCGGCCGGGGTGTCGTCGACGAGGTCGTTCTTCACCTGACACCCGCCCTGGAACGTGTGGTAAAGGCCCAGCCAGTGCCCCAC